>CAXBGL010000070.1:0-13392 GCA_963975255.1 uncultured Nitrosomonas sp.
TACATCTTGATACACATTGGACACTCAATTCAACAGTTAATTGTGACATAGCCTATCACTTTCTGTTATGTCTGCTGTTGCTTCAGAATGCTCGGAAACATCCAGATCACCTGTGATTTTAGCGACGTTGGTAGGTCCATCAATAATGATCGTTCCTGAGCCTGCTTGTACCACTGTAGATTGTGCTCGTACATCGTCAATGACTTGGCTTGATACGCCTGTAGGAACCAATGCTGAGCTTGAAACGGCCTTAGTGCCCATCATGTTCCCACGTGTTAAACAGCGTGCAAAACTTACCAGAGTTTTGGGGAAAACAGCGTTGAAAAGTTTCCACCCCAGATTGATTAATATCCGACATTTTGTCGGAGAACTCTGGAGTGTTAACTATGGATATTATTGCCGAAGTAAGAAGACGACATTTTGTGAGCGGGGAGAATATCAGCTCAATTTCACGTTCACTAAAGATTTCACGTCCCACCGTAAGGAAACATCTAGATACAGAAGAAGAGCCTGTTTATCAACGCCAGTCACAACCCGAACCCAAGTTAGGTGAATATAAAGCATTATTAACTTGTGATTCCCCGTGGTCTTGCCACGGGGATCTAATTAGTCTTTAGAATGTTGGAATGCGAAATGTTGTAGAGAAGGCGAGCCACTGTGCGTGGCAGATACACTATCATATTGTATTTCCTGTGAAATACAGGCGAGGCTTATTAGATGATTCGGTTGTAAATATCATCCTGAGTACTGCGACAGGGATAGAAGAGCGATATGATATGGAGTTTGAACAGCTTGGTTGCGACAAAGACCATGTGCATTTACTTTGTACGGCTCATCCGAAAATTGCACCGGGTCAGATTGTAAGGGTGTTCAAAAGCATTACGGCACGGGAATTGTTTAAGAGGAAGCCGGATTTGAAACGAGACCTGTGGGGCGGTGAGTTTTGGGCGGATGGTTATTATGTTGCAACTGTTGGGGAAAGAGCTGATTGGGGTGTGGTTGAGCGATATGTGAAGAACCAAGGCAAGTCAAAAGAAGAGCTGCGTCAACTTACACTTTTTTAAGGCTATGTCACAATTAAACTTGCGATTCCCCGTGGTCTTGCCACGGGGAGCATTATAGTTTGTGTTTTTGAAGTCAGCGTAGCGCGCCGTTTTTGGTTTTTTGCGCCGTAATACCCCGCGGTCTTGCCGCGGGGATAGGTGCAGGGCGCGCGGAGCAAATTTATTGGGTGAAAGGTTTGTGAATAGAAAAGATGTGCTGTATGCAGACTGATTACAAAATACTTGTAATAAATTGCCATTCTGCGGGATCAATGGGTGTGATCGATAGACGGTTGCCTTGTTGCAAAATACGCATGTTGGTCAGTTCAGTATATTGACGTAATTCTTTGATGCGTATTAAGCGGGTTTTTTTTATGATTTTTATCTCAACATTAAACCATCGTGGATTTTGTAAGCTTGCTTTTGGATCATAGTATCTGCTTTTGGGATCAAATTGCGTCGCATCAGGATAGGCAGGCTTGCAGACTTCAGCAATTCCAGTAATACCGGGTTGTGCGCAGCAAGAGTGATAGAAAAAAATGGGGTCACCTATGCACATCTGGTTACGCATAAAGTTACGTACTTGATAGTTACGTATCCCAAACCACGCAATATTTTTTTCTGGCATCGCTGCAAGTTTGTCAACGCTCATCTTGGAGGGCTCTGATTTCATTAGCCAGTAGCGCATGACTTGATAGATCGTGATTAAAAGCAGCTAAAATAGAAGGGTAAAAATAAAGCTCCCCACAAATGCCGTTAGACCGTCATCTTGAACCATAAGGTTCAAGGCGGTTACTTGCTGGACACATCAGGCACTTCCAAATAGGACGCGCGCAACAGTATCACTTTAGCTCGCAACCATTTCTATAAATTGGTTCAAAGAATATAGGTCTCAACTAACACCGCAGGGAGCAAGCTTAAAATATTTTAAATGAAGAAAAATCAATACTCTTCATTGTCTGGTTTTATCAATACTCCATCTAATTTCTCTTGCATGAGTCCGATTCTACGCTTAAATTCATTCATGTCAAAACCTTCTCCATTACGTAACATCAGTAGTTCGTGCGTAATACTGAGTGCTGCTATGATGGCAATTCTCTCCGAACCGATGACTTTTTCTTCATCCTTGATTTGCTGCATCTTTTTGTCTAAGTAGGCGACAGCCAACAACAATTCTTCACGTTCCTCATCTGGGCAGCTAATATGAAATTTTCGTCCCATAATTATAATGTTCATTTCTTTTTCATTTTTCATTTTTCATTATCAGGAATATTGGTTAGAAGTGTTTCTAGACGATTTGCAGCAAGTTTTATCTTTCTAGTCAGTTTTTCATTTTCTTCATTTGTTTCAGTTAATTGCTGGCGTAATTTAATGTTCTCCATATGCGCTTCCTGATGCAAGCGTATAAGACGTAGGACTTTTTCTTCCAGAGACTTTAGTTCTGTTTCCATAGTTGTGCTATATTTTTTGAAACGCCATTAAGTCAATTAACCCCTATCGTACTTAACTTGCAGTATTTCTTAAAATTTATTATACAAACAGTCGTAATGCGCTAGGACTTCCAGCAGAAATTTTATTTTTTTTCATCGCAAATTGAATATCATTCAAATGCTGTTTGCTTCGCTCAATACCATTATCACTGAGTGGGACACGATTGTCATCGACTAAGATGCCACCCAACGTGGTAGAAAAGATTTTTGCAAGGTGTGTCATTTGATCAAAGATTTTTCCGCCATTGGCAACTCTTGGAACGTCAAGTAAAAAGGTAATGCTGTGCGTCGTGAGTGTCTTCATGCTCTCAGGTAGAAAAGGTGCCGACTCATTGTTACTGAGTGTGAATAATAGATTATCGTTATCATCTCGATATCTGAATAAACCCTCTGGTTCGAGCTTGAAGCCAGATGCTTCTGCCAATGCGCGAATTTTTGTACCTACAAATGCACCGTCATCTTTGCTAATGATATTGATGCCAATCATAACATCCACTTCAGCACAGAATTTATCCAGTAATATTGCTTGATCATGTGCCGTGACGATATCCGGACAGTCTACTTCAGCGTTTATCTGCGAAGCGAAGTCTTGTACCATATCACGGAACTTAGAAAGATTTACTTCACTGATTGGGCCAGATCGATCAGCTAGTTGTAGGTAACCATTTAGACGTACGAAATCGTTTCTGTCCAGATTCGTTTCCATGGTGATTTCCTCCCATGGTTCTTCATCTTGATACTGACCTAGCCAGTACACAGGTTTGCCAAAATCAAATTTTGTTTGTAGTAGTGTTGCTAAATGAGCGCTAGAAACCATTAAGTCTGAACGAATACTGACAACGTAGTTTGTGACGTTATTGTAGTCAGTAATTGTCGAATCAGTTGTGATTGTTGCTGGCGTTTTTGTATCAATTTTTACATTTTCGGGTTCTACAGATTCTATGGGTTCAAGGACGTCTGCCTGAAATTCAGATAATATTTCTTTATTGAGTTGTGGTTCTATACGTTCATTCTTATTAACAGCTGTATTATTGTTGTCCAGTAACACGTCATCATGGTTATGATCAAAGGCTGCTTGTACTTTACGCCGATAACGTGATTGCTGCACCCAATTAAAGACAACAACACCAGCGATGACGATGACACCGATGATGATCAAACTAATTTGCAAGTCACTCATATTCATTATATCCATACTATCTCCCTTGCTATCTCCTTTTGGATGTGTCGATAAATCATGCATCGATGTCTGATGATTGAAATCTATGTTAGTCCTGACAACAACTATCAAGTTTTATTCGGCGGTTTTTTCCTTAATGTGAAAGATTTTATCTCATAATCTCTCTCGCTCTGAATAAATTAACAGCTCTCGCAATCCTTAGACCACATAGTCTTTGTTATCAAATTTAATGGCTTCTGTGATATCAACTGCCACAACACGCGAGACACCTTGTTCTTGCATGGTAATCCCGACTAATTGTTCTGCCATTTCCATGGTAATTTTATTGTGACTTATGAATAAAAACTGAGTCTGTTTTGACATCTTTTTTACTAAATCACAAAAACGTTCGGTATTACTGTCGTCAAGTGGGGCATCCACTTCATCCAACAAGCAAAAAGGTGCTGGGTTGAGCTGGAATAATGAAAATACCAGTGCCAGTGCAGTCAATGCTTTTTCACCACCTGACAACAAATGAATAGAACTGTTTTTCTTACCAGGTGGTTGTGCGGTTAACACTACACCAGAATCCAAAATCTCACCATCACTTAAAACTAATTTAGCCTGTCCCCCTGCAAATATTATAGGAAAGATTTCACTTAGGTTGTTGTTGACAGCGTCAAAAGTTTCTTGTAAACGTTCACGTGTTTCACGATCTATCTGCTGGATAACGTTTTCCAAAGTCGCGATTGCTTCATTTAAATCTTGTAACTGTGATTCGAGATTGGTTTCTCGTGTTCGAGAAGTCTGAAGTTCATCCAATGCCGCAAGATTTACGGCGCCCAACGCTGTAATTTCTGAATTAAAGCGGTTAATATCAGCCTGTAATGTTGTAGGATGCAAATTAGTGAGTAATGGCAATAGTTCTGCTTCATTTGCTTTAGCCTCGTTGAGCTGTTCAGCAAATTGTTTCTCAGTGATGCGGGCCTCTTGTTCTTTAAGGCGAGCTTGATTAACAGATTCCCGTAATGAGTGCGATTCTTGCTCAGAAACCATGCGTGTATTTTCTATTTCGCGTAAATGATTAGTTGCTGCTTCCAAATCGCGACGTGTCGCCGTAATCGTCTGTTCAAGTTCTATACGTTGTGATTCAAATTTTTGCAATTGATTGTTAAACGGCGATTCATTCAAATTATCTTTTTCTACCAATAACTTATCTTTGCTCTTTGTTAAAGCATCTATGTTCTCATCAATAACTTGTATTGTTTGTTCTACCTCGTTGATTTTATTCTGACATGTTTTGACATGAAATGCAGCATCTTGTGTTTCGCTCGTAGTATTTTGTACCTGTTGTCGTTGCGTTGCAAGCGAGTGATCTGCTGTTTCCCAAGCAAGTTGTGCTTGTTGTACTTGTTGTTTTAATTCATTAATCTCATTTTTATATCCAGCCAATTTTGCTTCAGCATCTTGTCTTTGTAATATTTCGGTCGATAATTGTTGCTGGATTTCTTTTAATTCACCATTAATTTGTTGGTGTCGTTGATCAACCTGTTCGGTAAGCTGTGACTGCTTCATTAACTCCAATTTTAAATCGTGATGTTGCCGCTGAAATTGTTCTTTTTTCTGGTGCAAAAGTTTGATGGTTTCATTTAATTCATCACAGGTTTTTTTAGCCTGGTCAAGCATGGATAGTTGTGTGATCAGGTTTGTATTCAACTGTTCTATGTCAATGTGTATCTGGTTAAGCTCCTGTTGTCGTGTTAAAACACCGTGCAATTGAGAATCTGGTGAATAAAAAGTTACACTGTGACGGGTAAGAATATGTCCTTCACAGGTTACAAGTGTTTCACCAGAAGTCAATTGGATTCTCTTTATTAAACCTTCTTGAATATTCTCAACGACAAATACTTTGTTTAGCCATTCATTGAGTGCAGACTGGATTTCAGTATTGGTACAGGTTAAGCACTCCAGTAATAGGCTACAATTTGCTTGGCTAGGTTGTGTTTCCGGGATTGCGGTAACATCACATTCTTGCAGGGATGCTTGTGTTGTTTCAAATAATGTCCATTTGCCAGGTGGCAAATCATTTTCCCAGTCCTGAATTATCTCTAATTGTTTAAATCCAATGCTATTCAGGCGTTCACGCAAAATAGCTTCTAATGCGTTTTCCCAGTTTTTTTCTATCTGAATGTTTTGCCATAGTCGGGGCAAAACATCGAATTGGTATTTAGTCAACCACTCGCTCAATGCCGTATTATTCTCAATCTTTAGCTGTAAAGATTGTAGTGCGTCAAATCGTGCTTTTGACTGAGCTAATGTATGCTGTAGTGTCTGCAATTGGTTTGCAGTGTGCTCTTTATACTTTATTGCGGTAGAGAGTTGGTCTCCTGTTTGTAACAGCACCGCTTTATTTTTTTCCTGTGCGGATTCTACTTTAGCTATTTCCTGCTGCAGATGTGTTAATACTTCATAGTCAAGCAGAGGTAGCGCAGTTTGTTCCTGTATTAGGCGATCACGGCGAGATTCTAGTTGCTGTATCGTTTTGGTTGTATGGGCATGGTGACTGTCTTCTATATGACTAGATTGTTCGATCAATAGCAAGTTGCGCTGACAGCTGTTCAGTTTTTCTTGACGTGAGCGTGCTACCACTTCAATCTCAGGCAATTTTTCATTCTCAATGGCATGTTTCTGCGCGTTTGACGCATGAGTTAAACATGCTTGCTCATTTTCTTTATGCCAGTCAGACAAATGCTTGGCAGCAATCTGCTTCTTTTGCTTATTGTCCTCCAGTTGATACGAAACTTCTGATATTTGTTTTGACAGACGTTCACTATCGTGACGCAAATGAGTTATTTCTTGTTCAACACGCGCTACCTCTGCATTGATTGCATAGAGTTTTCCTTGCGTTTGATGTAATTGCTCACTGGTGGCATGTTCTTGAATGCGAATTGCTTTAAGCGCTTTTTCTGCATTATGTAGATTGCAGGTCTCTGTTCCTAGTGCTTGTTCAAGTAGTTGAATCTTATTTTCTGCTCGATTTCGTTGTGTGATGGCTTCTTGTTTTCGAAGTAACCATAATAAATTTTGTGTTGTATGTAATTTTTTCTGTATTTCGGTAAACTGGCTGGCAACTTCTGCTTGTGCTTCAAGATGTGTTAGCTGAATTTTTAATTCTCGGCATATGTCATCCACCCGTAATAGGTTTTTTCGGGTATCCGTAAGACGTAATTCAGTTTCGTGCCTGCGTTCTTGATATTTAGAAATACCTGCAGCTTCTTCTAGAAAAACTCTCAACTCTTGAGGTTTTGCCTCGATGACACGTGAAATCATGCCTTGCTCAATAATGGCATAACCGCGTCCACCTACTCCTGTACCTAGAAAGATATCGGTAATGTCACGTCGGCGTACATGCGTGTTGTTAATATAATAGGTCGAGTTTCCATCTCGCTGGATTACGCGTTTAATAGAAATTTCTGCGTAACTTGACCATTGCCCAGACGCATTGCCCAGGCTATTATCAAAGATCAATTCCACACTGGCGCGCCCAACAGGTTTTCGATTAGCTGAGCCACTAAAAATCACATCTTGCATGGATTCGCCACGTAAAGCAGATGCTTTGGATTCACCCAAAACCCAGCGTACGGCATCGATTACATTTGATTTACCACAACCGTTTGGCCCAACGACGCCAACCAGGTCACCAGGAGTCGGAATAACGGTTGGGTCAACAAAGGATTTGAAACCAGCAATTTTGATTTGAGAGAGGCGCAATTTATTTTAGATAACCAGTTATAATTGGGTGATAAACTGAATTATGAAGATTTAATTTAATTGTCTATTTTAACTGATTTGTTCCTGAATAAGCGTATGGCTAGTAAACCCGAAAAGAAGCTGGAAACATTTCCTAATCCCGCAGTTAAGCGGGATTATCACATTCATATTGAAATTCCTGAGTTTACTTGTTTGTGTCCCAAAACAGGACAACCAGATTTTGCTACTTTAATTTTAGATTATATTCCCGACAAGAAATGTATCGAATTAAAAAGTTTGAAACTTTACACCTGGTCTTATCGTAATGAGGGTGCATTTCATGAAGCGGTAACGAATCAAATACTCGAAGATCTCGTGACTGTTTTAAGACCCAGATATATGCGTTTAACTGCACGCTTTTATGTGCGTGGTGGCATTTTTACGAATGTGGTTGCTGAACATCGCAAGAAAGGGTGGGAACCATTGCCTGTCGTAGTGCTAGAGGAATTTGATGAGCAATCAAATATGCGGAAATAAGATTCATAATTAGACTTAACAATGAAAATTATTCATGCAGCAAATAGTTAAAACACCGTACTTAATAATCTTATTAATTGGCTTCATGGCAGCAATAAATTCTTCCTCTGTCAAAGCAGTCGATCAAAAAGACGTTAGCATTAACGCGTATGCAGATGCAGAGCATACCCCTGTAAATGATTTGTGGGAACGCATACGTAATGGCTTTGCATTAAGTAGTGGTTTCGATAGTCAGAAGATACGTAATAATGAGCGTTCTTATACTAAGAACCCAAAATATATATATAAAATTTTCTTACGCGGTAAGCGTTATTTACACTATATTGTTGAGGAAGTGGAGCGTCGTAATATGCCCACTGAAATTGCGTTACTGCCGATTGTTGAAAGTGCGTTCAAACCCAACGCAAAATCTAGTAGTAATGCGGTAGGCCTCTGGCAATTCATGCCTACCACAGGAAGAAGTCTAGGTTTGAAACAAAACGAGTGGCATGATGATCGAAAGGATGTTTTAGCGGCAACCGACGCAGCACTTGATTACCTTCAGAACCTTTACATGATGTTTGGCGATTGGAAGCTGGTTATTGCTGCCTATAATTGGGGCGAAGGTGCCGTTCGGCGGTCATTGGTTAATAACCGTAAGGCAGGACTGTCAACAAAATTTCGCGATCTCACTCTTCCCGATGAAACAAGGAATCATGTCTATAGGTTACTTGCAGTAAAAAATATTATTGCCAATCCAACAGATTTCGGCATCAAACTAGCCGCTATACCTAATCAACCCTATTTTGATAAAATTCAAATCCATCAGCAGTTAGAAATAAGTCTGGCAGCAGAAATGGCAAATATCACTGTTGAGGATTTCAATGCCTTGAATCCTGCTTATAATCAATCTATTATTAAGGTTATTGACGCTCCACGTATTATACTGTTACCCATGGACAAGACTCAGTTATTTTTAAGTAATTTTGAAGATTACTTTAAACCACTTGTTTTATCGCAGAAGCGACAAGAAAAAGAAGTACCCAGTACTCAGGAAATGTCCTTACAGCAGAATATGGGTATGGCACAACTGTGGTCTGTAAATGCTACAAACGAAGCGAATATAGATATTCAGGAGTCAGCTATTCAAGCATCACACTTGAGAAGCAATTTGCCCTCATATGTCACCACTGTAAATAGCAAACCTGTTGCAAATAAACAGCTTAAACGAGATTTGGTTTATATTGTGAAAGAAGGCGATACACTAGATGAGCTTGCCAAACGTTATGGAATAACTGTAAAATTACTTAAATTGTGGAACAATAACGATGAAAATTTGACTGTTGGTCAGGAGTTAATACTCATGCGTTTTAGATCATATGATCCTCAGAAGATTGGTGACGCATATTTAAAAATAGGCTATGTCACAATTAAATGTTGAATTTGATTTAAGAATTTATAAAACCCTTATTAACCATTGACTTGATAGTCTCAATAATTAAAGTACAATTAGAGAGTTAACAAAAACCAATAGTTAATTGCGACATAGCCTAAAAATATTATATGTTCCTATGAATTTGTTACCATTTCATTCAGCAGTTCAATTGCCCAGGCTACACCAAATCCAGTGATATCACTTCCCACAGCACCGAGTCCGCTTTTGTGGTTATGGGCGGAGAGATCCATGTGTATCCATGGCGTATCGTTCATAAATTTACTCAGGAAGCGTGCAGCAAGAATGTGATCACATTCACCATCAAGTGTACATTGTTTGATATCGGCTATTTTGCTTTCTAGACTTTCTTCATAATCAAGATCCATAGGTAATACACAGACTCTTTCACCACTTGCTTTCCCAGCAGCTATTGCTTTGTTTGCCAGATTTTCTCTATTGCTGAAGACGCCACAGTAGCGCGATCCTAACGCCGTATGCATGCTGCCCGTCAGTGTCGCAAAATCGATGATTACGTCTGGTTGCTGTTTTTCAGCCAGGGTTAGGGTATCCGCTAATACCATACGACCTTCAGCATCAGTATGGATGACTTCAATGGTTACACCATTTAGTGCTGTGATTACATCATTTTGTTTGTAAGCATGCGGACTGATATGGTTCTGCGCGATGGCAAGCCAGCAATCAATATTTATAGGAAGGTTGGCACGTGTGGCTGCCAATAAAATACCTAGAGCCACTGCTGAGCCGTTCATGTCTTCGTGCATGCTATGCATATAACGAGCAGACTTTAAATTGTGACCACCTGTGTCGAAACAAATACCTTTGCCTACTAATGCTACAGTTTTTTTTATATCTTTATTGCTGTTGAGTCGCCGCAAATGCACGATTGCGGCATCTTCTGGGTCACTACCTTGTGCTACGGCTACGAATGCACCTGCTTTCATTTCTCGTAGACTACTTATATCAAATTCTTCATATTCCCATTTTTCATGCGTAGCCAGCTTCTTAATTTGTTCACGATAGGTTCTGGGTGTTAGTTCGTTGGGCGGTAACACAGTGAGTCCGCGGGCTAATAAATTGCCTTCAGCTTGTGCGCGTTGTTTTGTAAAGTTATCAGGGTCTTCGTGCCCGTACAGTATTATTTTATCAAGTGACTTTCTGTCTGGTTTTTTCTTGCGAGTGGGGAGGGCAGCGCCGTTAACCCATGTAGCGTATACTGCCAGTTCTGCAAAGGTACGTTTTTGGCTCGCATTTCCATAAATAGCTAGGTGTATTTCACTTGGTTTTTCTTCTAGTAGCAGTTGGACTGCTTTACGCATACAAGTTTGTTGGTCAAATACAGATTTTCCGGCATCAATCATTATCCAAGCACATAAAGCCCCGTTATCAAGGCTGGTACTCACCGGTATTTCACTGAGCTTGCTGAGTTTCGTGTCGCGTCGTACTAACAGTTTTTTCAGCGTTTCTTCACCTGGTATGTCATATTTTTTCTGCAGTCTTTCTAACTTGGGTAGTATGACTAGAATGTGCGATGCTTGAATGGATGGGTCGAAAGTTGAAGCATTCTGAATAAGTGTTGCGAGCATTGATAGCTTTCCTGTCAGGTATAATTTGAACGACAATATAGCGAATTAGTGCATGAAGAATGGTTGCTAAAACATTGTTATTATATACGCCATGGTTGTTTTCTGTCTGAAATTGCTTTTTTACCAATGATTATTGCCTGATTATTGATCCAATTTGTTTAAAATTATATGCGCCAATACCTAGAACTAATGCATCATGTACTCAACAACGGAAGCCAAAAGTCAGATCGTACTGGAACAGGTACGCTTTCTGTGTTTGGTTATCAAATGCGTTTTAATTTGGCAGATGGTTTTCCACTGGTTACCACTAAAAGGTGTCACCTGAAGTCCATCATTCATGAATTACTATGGTTTTTGAAAGGAGATACCAACATTAAATATCTCCAACGCCATGGCGTTTCTATTTGGGATGAATGGGCAGATAATAATGGCGAATTGGGCCCAATATATGGGCACCAATGGCGGTCATGGCCAACTGCGGAGGGACATCATATAGACCAAATATTGCAAGTAGTTGAACAGTTAAAGAACACACCTGATTCTCGGCGTATGATTGTATCAGCTTGGAATGTAGGGGATCTGGATAAAATGAAGTTGCCACCTTGTCATGCATTTTTTCAATTTTATGTTGCTGAAGGTAGACTTTCTTGTCAACTTTACCAACGCAGTGCAGATATTTTCCTGGGTATCCCATTCAATATAGCTTCTTATTCATTATTGACAATGATGATAGCGCAAACATGTCGATTAGAACTGGGTGATTTTATTCATACACTTGGAGATGCACACCTTTATCTCAATCATCTTGATCAAGCGCGTGAGCAATTAAGCCGACAACCCAGGACATTACCTACAATGAAAATAAACCCTTTAGTTAATCAAATTCTTGACTTTAGATATGAAGATTTTACTTTAGAGAACTATGAACCATACCCAGCTATCAAAGCACCTGTTGCAATATGAGTGCTATACGTTTATCAATTTTGGTTGCAATGGCGAAAAATCGTGTAATTGGTAAACACAACGCATTACCTTGGCATCTGCCACCTGACCTAAAGCATTTTAAGGCACTAACAATGGGGCATCACATTATCATGGGCCGTAAAACTTATGAATCTATTGGCAAACCTTTACCCGGTCGTACTAATATAATTGTTACGCGCCAAATTGGATACCAAGCACATGGATCGATTGTTGTACATTCAGTGGGTGATGCTTTACAGGTGTGTCATGATTGTAGTGCCATAAGTAGTGAGGGGTTTATTATTGGCGGTGCTGAACTCTATGGGCAAACGTTGGATTTATGTCAACGGTTATATATAACCGAAATACAGGAAGATTTTGAAGGCGACACATTTTTTCCTGAATTGAATCTTGATGATTGGAATGAAACCGCTCGTGAAAAACATCATCTAGCAGGTCAGTCGAACTTGGAATATCATTTCATCGTACTGAATCGTAAAACCTGATACAGAATCACCTGAGGAACAATGATATGGAGTTTCTGAAAAAGATTGGAGTAATAGGAGTGCTGGTTTTCCAATAAGTTGTACTAGTGTGATTACCAAGGGAAACTGTCGGTCTAATTACCGAGCGGCTTTGTCATAATCACTTTAGCAAATCGTGCCTCATACCACAACATTATTGTCGCTAATGAGCGTTTAAGCGATGTACCTTCTTTGGCAGCTATACTGTGACTAGCGACATTCACTTTGCTGGTATTAATCTATTCCATAATTACTTTTATAAACAGCATTAAGCCAGTTGCTAAAGTGGCTATGTTTTATGCCGATTCTTGCAAGGCCTGTGACCTTTCAAATTTCAGTGCAGTGGTATTCATATTATTTCTTAGCCACATACTACGTACACCGCCAGTAATTACATCAACTCCGAGTGCCTCCGTCATCTTCAGTGCCACTTTCTGCTGTCCAAGGTGCGGATGCTCTATTGAGAATTGGACAACCGCTTTCTCGATTGCCATATCCACACAGTTTTTATGCCGTAAGTTAAGTGTTTCTTGCCGCTTTAGTGCATCAGCACCACCTTGCTTAACCATTTTTAAGTGACGGTAAATAGTGTCACGCGATACACCACTCTGACGCGAAGCCTTAGAGACGTTACCCAGTTTTTCAACCAAGGCCAGCACCTCTAATTTCTTTTGAACCTCTAAGTCTTCTGCCACCAGTTTGCTAGGCTCAGTGACCTCGTCTACGTTTGGCTCGCTTTACATGATGGATATCATGCGCCCAACCTCTCAGCGTTTCTCGTTTCACCACAATGTGTTCTTCGGTCTCAAGCTTTTCAGCAAGGTGCAGCAAATTCAAATCAAAATACTTGTCTTTAACTTGTGATTCCCCGTGGTCTTGCCACGGGTATCTAATTAGTCTTTAGAATG
>CAXBGL010000071.1:0-13321 GCA_963975255.1 uncultured Nitrosomonas sp.
CAAAGCTGCATATATTACGCTAGTCGAAATGCATCAACTGGTGGAAGTAAGCACCATTACAGAGTAGCTAAAAACTAAGGTGTTGGTAAAATAGTTAGGATTGATAGAAGTTTAATCGACATACTACTGCATGAGTCGATCGATCGTATCACGCAATATTTTATTTTTAGGGTTATTCTCCAGTGCAGCACGCCAAATTCTTTCCGCATCTTCCTTAGCACCTTGAGCCCAAAGTACTTCTCCCAAATGTGCAGCGATTTCTGGATCAGGACGGGCAGCAAAAGCCAGATTCAAGTAATTGAGTCCCTCATCAATATTACCCATACGGTAGTATACCCAACCCAGACTGTCCATAATATAGGGATCATCAGGAGATAGTTCTACTGCCTTTTTTATCAGCTCTAAGGCTTCTGGCAAGTGATTGCCGCGTTCAGCAAGACTGTACCCTAAAGCATTGTAGGCATGCGCACTGTCTGGTTTGAGTTGTATCAACTTGCGCAGATCCTGCTCCAGGATATCAAACTTACCTAGTCTCTCTGCAGCTAAAGCACGATCATAAAGCAGTTCTGGATAACCAGGCAGTTTTTTGAGGCTGTTATCGAGCAAGTCAAACACTTCTTGATCAGCACCACCTGTTTCACGCAATAATTGTGCTTCAGCCAGAATCAAATGCGCCGTTTGCTCGTCGTTGGCGGCAGGAAGCTGTTGTAAATGCTGGCGCGCTTCGCTTAAATCCCCTTTTTGTGCCAACAAAGCAGCGTATCGAATTTGTGCAGGCAGATATCGATTGCCGCTTTTTACCATACGATACGACGCCATTGCCGCATCAATACGCTGCGTCTCTTCATAAACCTGCCCAAGCTGAAAGTGCACAGCATTGGGATTTTTATATCCTAAACTGAGTGCTTTCTTAAAGCTTGCTTCCGTTACATCCAAATCGTGTAATTCTGCAGATAACAGGCCAACTTTCAACATCATTTCAGCATCATCTGCGTTTTCTGACAATAATTGTTGCAATTGTGCACGTGCATCATCGGTGCGCTTATTGGCTACCAGCAAACGGGCATATACGATACGTACATCATTAGCCTCAGGATACTGTACCAAATAGTTTTGATAAAACGCAGCAATATCCGTATTGGAAATGCGTTGCAATATCCGCCCCTTATAAATGGCCGCGAATTCCCAATCTGGGCGCAATCGCAATGCTTGCTCCATTTCATCCAAAGCAATCTCTGGCTTATTGGCAAACCATGCAGCCTGAGACACCGAGAAATGTGCC
Organism: uncultured Nitrosomonas sp.; assembly: GCA_963975255.1. GTDB lineage: Bacteria > Pseudomonadota > Gammaproteobacteria > Burkholderiales > Nitrosomonadaceae > Nitrosomonas. The sequence goes on from CAXBGL010000071.1 coordinate 1,283, forward strand.
TCGGGTAAATCGGGGTAGGGTTCCGACAACTGCTGTATCAATTGAAAGACTGCAACTTTATCCTGGTTGCGTGACAAAAGTTGATTTAACTGAATAAACGCACCACCAATCGTATCGCCATCTGCGGCGATCAACTTTTCCAGATGCGGACGTGCCTCATCCAGCTTACCCAGATTGACAAGTAACGCGGCAACAGTTCGGCGTGCATCTGCTGAATCAGGATCAAGCTCCACCCACATTTTTGCTGCAACTTCCGCTGCAAATGGATGGCGTGCATGCAATGCAATTTCACTTGCGCGCTGAGCAATACGCGGGTCACGTGTTATGTTTGCCAGCTTGAGATAACTGCTAATAGCAATATCCATATTTCCCCGCTGTAATGCAATTTCACCCAACAACAAGTCAAACAATGTCGGTGCAGTCAATGCCTGCTTGGGTAAATTAGGCTGGCTCTCTTCAACCAGTTCAGCGGATTCTTCTTTTTTTTCGGTCTCAATTTTAGTGGGATTCTGTGCGCAACCAACCAGAAGACCCAGTAACAACAGCAAGCCAAAATTTCTAACGTTCATGAAAAATCCAATTGGTATTCAAACATAATATAAAAAAGAAAAGAACGACCATTCCTTTGTTCTTAAAAAATATATAAAGTTAACGTCTTACAACAACGCTATATTTAGCAAACAGTTCCATTATAGTTAGCTTATTCATCATCATGACTACATTCTACTTTTATAGCGACAGAAAAATGAATAATTAATTGCAAAATTAGAATTATACGTACAAGAGTACAAGAAATATTATACTTTATGCCAAGTAAGTTATGAGAACGTCATTATTTCATGAAAGTTCATTTGAGGGCGTCTCTAAAAATTCTGAGTTCTAAACAAGACGAGGTGGAAACAAAAAATCTTGACACAGCATACAACTGATATGTAAGGAAATATTTTTTTGTAAGCAACGAAGTATTGTGACGAAATATGGATTTTTAGAGATGCGCTTAATCTAAGGAAACATTGACACCTTCCAAGGATTAAACATCTCAAAACCACACCCTTCAAAATCTTTAGTATTCCTTGTAGCAATCGCTGCGGTCTGACTTTTAACTATGGCGGCAATCATCGAATCCACCGCATCAACAATTAAACCTTTACTTTTACACTTCGCAGCAACATCCAAAATATTGACCTGTTTGAATTGGAACGGGATGCTGACTGAAGAATGTGCCGTATATGCATGCTTGCACTGCGTGAACACGCAGTTTTATTTTTTTGTCTAGTAAATCTCAAACAGAAATATTTGCCATACCAACCTCCTAATGCCTGCATTGTGATCAATGTTGCCAAACATCTGTATGGAAAAATTTATTGTTTTAGCAGTGCAAATCAGATTGAAATTGAATTCAATATGCAAATTAACTTTTGGGTATACATCCTTCTGTAATTCACGACCAAAAGGCTTTATTACGCGTTAATATATGCAGCAGCAACTAAACTAAAAATAACATACTTGAAAAACCTCACCACAAAACTATTCATCACATTCCTACTGGGCATGATTACTGTACTCGGTTTTGCACCTTTTTATATATTCCCAGTACCGGTGATTACACTCGCAGTCTTATTTCGATTTTGGTACAAAAGTCCAGCACCCTTACAAACCGCATTGCTGGGTTTTTCATTTGGCATGGGCTTATTCAGTGCAGGTGTAACCTGGATTTATGTAAGTCTGCATGATTTTGGTGGCATGCCCATGCCCATTGCTGTATTGGCGCTCATCATACTGTGTGCTTATCTATCGCTGTTTCCTGCATTATGTGGCTGGATACTGACCAAATCACGCATTGCTCAGCCTTTTGTATGGGCGCTGGTTGTGGCCGCATTGTGGGTCATATTTGAGTGGCTACGTGGCACGCTATTTACGGGCTTTCCTTGGTTAGCCCTGGGATATTCACAGGCACCCACTAGTCCATTAGCGGGTTTTGTTCCGATAGTCGGGGTTTATGGTATTTCATTGATATTAGCAATCAGTGCTGCATTGTTAGCACTGTGGATTGAGCAAGGATGGCGTGTCTGGCGCTATGGATTGTTCCTAACAGCAATCTGGTTAGGCGGTTTTTGTTTACAATATATTGACTGGGTGAAACCCCTTGGCGCACCCATAACCGTCAGTTTATTACAAGGAAATGTCGCGCAAAACCTGAAGTGGCGAGACGATCACCTTGTGACAACAATGGATATTTATGCGCAGCTGATACAAGCAAGCAACAGTCGTCTTATTGTGACGCCAGAAATTTCTATTCCGTTATATCGCGCTGAAGTACCTCCCGCATATCTGTCACAATTAGCCGATCATGCTAAAAAAAATAATGGTGATGTCCTGATCGGCTTGTTAGAGCAGACGCCAAATAGTGATAATGCATATTACAACAGCATGTTTAGTTTTGGTTCATCCCCCAACCAATCTTACCGCAAATTTCATTTGGTACCTTTTGGTGAATATATTCCGTTAAAATCAGTATTTGGCTGGGTTATTGATGTATTAAAAATACCTTTATCCGATTTTTCACGCGGCCGTGTCGATCAGCAACCCATGCAACTGGCCGGGCAACAGGTGGCGGTCAACATTTGTTACGAAGATGTTTTTGGTGAGGAAATCATCAACCAGTTACCGCAAGCAACCCTGCTGGTTAATGTCAGTAATGATGCCTGGTTTGGGCGTTCGATAGGACCACAACAACATTTACAAATTTCTCAAATGCGTGCATTGGAAACAGGACGCTACATGTTGCGTGCGACCAATACCGGTGTCACGGCCATTATCAATGAGCGCGGTGCAATTTTGCAGAAAATAGAGGAATTCACGACCGCTGCACTACACGGCGCAGCACAAGGATTTGGCGGCGCAACACCCTATGTGCGCTACGGTAACAGTTTGCTATTTGGACTGGTCGGGTTCTTTCTTTTGATTGGATTCACGTCAGTCTTTCGCGCTAGACGTAAAACCCTGTAAAATCCTACCTATTACAATTACGCTGGCTTCGCTCAAGTAACTTCATGTCTAAACGCACATTTCAGGAACTTATTCTTACGCTACAACGCTATTGGGACCAGCAAGGGTGTGCATTACTGCAGCCTTATGATATGGAAGTGGGTGCAGGCACCAGCCATACTGCTACTTTTCTGCGCGCAATCGGGCCTGAACCCTGGAAAGCAGCCTATGTACAGCCTGCTCGTCGGCCTAAAGATGGGCGCTACGGTGACAACCCGAATCGTCTACAACATTATTACCAATACCAAGTAGTGCTTAAACCCGCTCCCAAAGACATTCTGGACTTATATTTGGGGTCATTACAAGTGCTGGGGTTTGATCTGAAACATAATGATGTCCGTTTTGTTGAAGATGATTGGGAAAATCCAACCCTGGGTGCGTGGGGCCTGGGCTGGGAAGTCTGGCTCAATGGCATGGAGGTAACACAATTCACCTACTTTCAACAAGTGGGCGGTATTGATTGCAAGCCCATTACAGGTGAAATTACCTATGGATTGGAACGCTTGGCGATGTATTTGCAAGGCGTGGAAAACATTTTTGATCTGGTGTGGACAGAAGAATTAACTTACCGCGATGTGTTTCACCAAAACGAGGTGGAACAATCCACTTACAATTTCGAACACAGTGACATCGAATTTTTATTCTTGGCGTTTACTAAGCATGAAGCACAAGCCAACCATTTAATTGAACAGCAATTGGCACTGCCTGCCTATGAACAGGTGTTGAAAGCAGCCCATACGTTTAATTTACTGGATGCACGCGGCGCCATTTCAGTGACAGAACGTGCCGCTTATATCGGGCGCATTCGCAACCTGGCACGCAATGTAGCCAAAGCCTATTATGCAAGTCGTGAAAATTTAGACCCGCCCTTTCCCATGGCACCCCGCGAATGGGTCGCACAAATGCCCAAACCAGCAGGATCAGTATGACAACAAAAAACCTACTCGTTGAATTATTGGTTGAAGAATTACCGCCCAAGTCGCTTAAACTGCTGGGGGATCGTTTTGCTGAATTATTAGCGGCCAGTCTTAAAACACAAGACTTGCTGACTAAAGATTCACAGGTAACCGCCTATGCATCACCGCGTCGCCTTGCTGTGCACATTACCCAAGTTGCCACGCAAGCAGCCGACAAATCAATTTCACGCAAATTAATGCCTGCCACAGTAGGTTTGAACAATAATGGGCAAGCAACGCCGCCTTTACTCAAGAAACTCGCCAGTCTGGGCGCCGATGCATCCGTTGTGCCGCAGCTTAAACGCGTTATAGACGGAAAGGCTGAGGTGCTGATACTGGATAGCATTGTCACAGGCACATTACTGGCTGAGGGTTTGCAAAAAACACTGGATGAAACCATTTCCCAATTACCCATTCCTAAGGTAATGACCTATCAATTGGCAGACGGTTGGCAAAGCGTCAATTTTGTACGCCCTGCACATGGATTGGTTGCACTACATGGTGCCGAAATCTTATCTGTAGGTGTATTGGGTTTGACTGCTGGGCGTGACACACAGGGCCACCGCTTTGAAGCTAGCGTCAATCCCGTGGTGCTAAAAAATGCAGACAGTTACGCTCAGCAGTTGGAAACAGAAGGTGCTGTCATTGCCAGTTTTACGCAACGGCGCGCTGAGATAGTGCGCCAAATTGCAGCGATTGCAACAAAAGAAAATCTGAAACCGATTGAAGATAACGCGTTGCTCGATGAAGTGACTGCGTTGGTTGAACGTCCCAATGTACTAATGGGCACTTTTGAATCTGAATTCCTGCAAGTACCCCAAGAATGTTTAATTCTGACCATGAAGGCGAATCAGAAATACTTTCCAATACTCGACACACAAGGAAAACTGACGCATAAATTTCTGATTGTCTCGAATATTCGACCCGCTGATACCCACTTGGTAGTGGGTGGTAACGAACGCGTTATACGCTCTCGCTTAGCCGATGCAAAATTTTTCTTTGACCAAGATCGTAAGAAAACATTGGCCTCGCGTATACCCGGATTGAATCAAGTGCTCTACCACAACAAGCTCGGTACGCAAGGTGAACGTATAATACGTGTCCGCACTCTGGCAAAAGCCATTGGTTTGCAGTTGGGTGGAGAAACACTGGCTCAGCAAGCAGACGCAGCAGCCAGTCTGGCTAAAGCTGATTTACTCACTGAGATGGTGGGTGAATTTCCTGAATTACAAGGCATCATGGGCCACTACTATGCCCAGCATGATGGACTGAGTGAAGACATTTCTCATGCCATTGAAGACCACTATAAACCACGTTTTGCAGGAGACGAGTTACCACGGAACTCAGTCGGTATTTGTGTGGCGCTGGCAGACAAGCTGGAAACATTGGCCGGTTTGTTTGGCATTAAGCAAATTCCAACGGGGGATAAAGACCCTTTTGCTTTACGTCGCCATGCACTGGGAATCATCCGTATGTTAATCGAAAAGGAATTGCCGTTATCCCTGGATGTGCTTTTAAGCCAGGCTAAAGAAGCTTTTGGTAACAAGCTTTCCGATGATGCTGATTCCCCCCTAAACTTTATCTACGATCGACTGGCTGGCAATTTACGTGAACAGGGATTTGAGTCACCGGAGGTAGAAGCCGTCCTGAGTAATTTACCTAAGAAATTGGCAGAGATTCCTAAAAGACTGGCAGCGGTGCGTGCCTTTTCTAAATTACCAGAAGCAGCCAGTCTGGCCGCTGCGAATAAACGTGTAAATAATATCTTGGAGAAAGACTTCATGAACAATGCTGTAAGAGGCGTGGCAAGTTCTAGAAATATTGAACTTGATCTCTCCTTATTAAAAGAACCTGCTGAAGTAACGCTCTATGCAACACTCAATATTGTGAAGTCTGAAGCTAATGAAGCATTTGAAGTAGGCCATTACACAGAATCACTACAAGCATTGGCAGCACTCAAGGAGCCGATTGATACATTTTTTGACAATGTGATGGTAAATGCAGATGATATAAACCTACGCGCAAATCGACTTTGTTTATTGCATTTAATGCATCAGACCATGAATCGTGTCGCCAATCTCGCAAAACTGGCCACCTAATAATGAAGCTGATTATTCTCGACCAGAATGGTGTTATCAATCAATGTAGCCATACCTTTATCAAGTCACCCGACGAATGGAAGCCGATTCCTGGTAGCCTGGAAGCTATTGCACGACTGACCCATTTAGGCTACCGGGTCGTCATTGCCTCTAATCAATCAGGTATTGGACGTGGGCTCGTGGACATGAATACTTTCACAGCCATTAATGACAAAATGTACAAGGCAGTCAATCAGGCAGGGGGACACATAGATGCGATATTTTTTTGCCCGCATACCATTGTTGATGAATGTACTTGCCGTAAACCCAAGATTGGAATGATTGATGAAATTACACAACGATATTGTGTTGATATAAAAAATGTTTCCATGATTGGCGATTCATTGAAAGATTTACAGGCTGCCGCCACGGTAGGTGCTAGTCCGATTTTGGTATTAACAGGTAAAGGCAAAAAAACGCAATCAGAAGAAATATTACCAGCCGGTACACTGGTTTTTGATAGTCTGACAAAGGCTGTCGATGCTTTAGTAGGCCAAGCATAATGCTGGCAGTCTTCCGCTCAACACTTTATCTGTTATTGCAAATTATTATTACACCGCCTTATGCGTTGGTAACGCTTGCTTGCTTTCCACTCTCTCCACATGGACGTTATCGTGTCACTTCCAGCTGGGCGCGTCTCATGCTGTTTTTAGTACGCATCATATGCGGTGTGCGTTATCGTGTTTTGGGCGCAGAAAATATTCCTCAAACACCCAGTATCATATTGTCAAAGCACCAGTCTGCTTGGGAAACCCTCGCATTACAGCAAATCTTTCCACCCCAAGTCTGGGTGCTCAAGAAAGAATTATTACACATTCCATTTTTTGGTTGGGGATTGGCCATGACCAGCCCCATTGCAATCGACAGAAGCTCAGGTAAAGCAGCATTAGAACAAATTGTTGATCAGGGGAAAGACCGATTAAAGCAAGGATTCTGGGTCGTGGTATTCCCAGAAGGAACGCGTATTGCACCAGGGGAAAAAAGCAAATACCGTATTGGCGGTGCCTGGCTAGCATCACACGTCCATGTACCAGTAGTCGCTGTGGCACACAATGCGGGAGAGTTCTGGGGAAAGAATTCTTTCGTTAAGCAACCGGGCACAATCACAGTGAGCATCAGTCAACCCATCGATCCAAATGGCATGGAACCCGCCGATTTGAATGCCAAAGTAGAGGCTTGGATTGAGACGGAAGTGAAGCGCATTAGTTGTCACAAAACTCAAGAAGTGTAAACATGCTTTGTTGTATTTGCTTGCGTGGCAAAAAAATAACGTACACACTCAAACGCAGCAACAAGCGCAGATCCATTGGGTTAAGTATTGATAGCAATGGGTTGGTTGTGAGCATGCCATCGCAAGAACCATTACATAAGGTTGAGTCCATACTTCAAGATAAAGCTGATTGGGTCGTCAAAAAACTGCTTCAATGGGAAAACAGAAAAAGCACCCAATTGAACTGGAAAGCAGATGCTATATATCCCTTGCTGGCAAAACCTTGGCAACTGACAATGCATGCATCGGGCACAATACAAATGATGCCTAAGGAAATCAGACCCCAAGCAGATATAACGCAATCAGTCGCATTGCTGACCGCCCAACAAATCGAAAAATTCGTGATGGCGTGGTATTACAAACAAGCATTGGCTTGCTTTAGTGAGCGTAGCACTCTGTATGCAAACAAATTAGGTGTTCGCTATCAGCAATTGCGACTTTCACGTGCCAAAACTCGCTGGGGAAGTTGTAATACTCGCGGGGTGATTCATCTCAATTGGCGATTAATTCAGATGCCGCCTGACCTGGTGGATTATGTCGTCGCCCATGAATTATCGCATCTCCTCGAAATGAATCACTCGCCCGTATTCTGGCAGTTAGTAAAAAGTATTTTTCCTGACTATCTTGTTGCACGCAAGAAATTAAAAGAATATGGTTGATTTCTACACGAACTCATGAGCCATTGTGAACTGGCTCATGAATACTTGGGAAGGCTGCCTGTGCACCACCAACCAATACACCCCATAACACGGAGAAAACAATGAAATTCTGGTTAGCCGCAACTTTGCTAATGAGTGTCACACTGCATGCCATGATTGCACTGGGTGATGTTCACACATTTCATCATAATATGGATATTTCTCTGTTTCCGGCTTCTTCTGAGATTCAAATTAAGGACCAAATTGGTATTCCCAAACGTTTACTAAGCGACACTCAAACACCGATTAGTCTTAAATTTAGTCTGCATGCAGGCTTGGTTATTCATAAAGTAAAGGGGGGGGAAATAACAACCCAAACCAACCCTGCTACACAATCCAGCTCGACGAATACTTTGGTCCCATTAAAACACTACACGCTTACCGTGCCACCGCAGCAAGCCTCTGTGGTGCTCCATATCAGTGGAAAAATCAATCATCCCGTTCAAGCACCCAGTCAAGAATATGCACGAAGTTTCAGTTACACCCCCGGGGTGATTACTAACCAGGGTGTTTTCCTGGCAAATTCCAGTGCCTGGTACCCCCAATTTGAATACCCCATGGTGTCATTCAGACTGAATATAAAAGTACCCGATGGCTGGGATGCCGTCAGTCAGGGTAAATTAATCCATAAGAGGCAAGACAACTCAGCTAAAACAATAATCTGGGAAGAACAACACCCACAAGATGATATCTATCTTGTTGCGGGTCAATATACACGCTATACACAGTCTACTGGGGCAATCCCAGCATCCGTTTATTTACGTAATGCAGATAAAGCATTAGCACAGAAATACCTGGATACAACCAGCCAATACATCACGATGTATAACAAGCTATTCGGGGCATATCCGTATGCAAAGTTTGCACTGGTCGAGAATTTCTGGGAAACAGGCTATGGCATGCCCTCTTTTACCTTACTAGGCCCCAAAGTAATTCGCTTTCCCTTCATCTTACATTCTTCCTATCCCCACGAAATTCTACATAACTATTGGGGTAATGGTGTATTTGTAGATTATGACAAAGGCAATTGGTCTGAAGGCTTAACAGCGTATCTGGCTGATCATCTGGTCAGTGAGCAAAGAGGCAAAGGCGTGGCATATCGCCGCGATGTACTACAAAAATACACAGATTTTGTCAGTAAGGAAAAAGATTTTCCCATTGAAAAATTTGTATCTCGACACAGCTCAAGCTCAGAGGCTGTCGGCTATGGCAAGACCATGATGTTTTTCCACATGCTGCGTCAGGAGCTGGGTGATAAAGATTTTATTCGTGTATTGCGGCGTTTTTATAGCAAATTTAAATTTACTCAAGCTACTTTTGATGATTTGCAGGAAACATTCAGTGCTATAACCGATAGAGATTTCACTGACACATTTCAACAGTGGATCGCGCGTAGCGGCGCGCCCAACCTCGTCTTACAAATGGCAGAATCTAAAAGTACCGCTGATGGTTATCGCCTCAAGATCATGCTAAAACAAACGCATCCAGGTCAGCCATATAATTTAACGGTACCGGTTGCCGTGTATCTGGCAGATCAACAGGTGATTCAATCCAGAATAAAGTTGCATCAGAGGACACATGTCATTGAAATGACTCTCCCGACACGCCCCATTCGGATTGATATTGATTCACAATTTGATGTTTTTCGTCGTTTAGATAGCCGTGAAATTCCAGCAGCTTTATCTCAGGGATTTGGTGCTGAGCGGCCACTATTGGTATTACCTGCTAAAGCAGAAACAGCAGTATTGCAGGCGTATACCGCACTCGCTGAAAATTGGCAAAAAACCCAAATGCGCGTACTCGAAGTAGTCAACGATACGCAACTGGACACGTTACCGACTGATCGCACTGTCTGGATAATGGGCTGGCAAAATAAATTTAGTCCACCTGTTATCAATGCTTTACCTGAACAGGGTGTGACATACAAGAATGACGAACTGATTGTAAATGAACAAAGATATAAACATGATCAGCACTCAATTGTGCTGACTGCAAGACAAGCATCTAATACGGATAAAACCTTGTTATGGGTCGCGTCAGACATTCCTGAAGCAATCGCACAGCTGGCCAGAAAACTGCCACATTACCGCAAGTACAGCTTTCTCGCTTTTAAGGATGGCGCTCTCACCAATGTACAGAAAGACCAATGGCCTGTAACCCATTCACCGTTATCTAGGCTCGTAACCCAAAAAGATAATACAGTAATCACAAACCCGCATTATGGCACCTTGGCACCACGCCAAGCACTGGCTGAACTACCCGCTATTTTTTCTGAAAACCGGATGTTGGCTGATATTACGCATTTAGCGAGCGCGCAATTTAAAGGACGAGAACTGGGCAGTAAAGAATTAGATACAGCCGCAGCGTATATTGCCCAGCAGTTTCAACAAGCAGGCTTGATCCCGGGTGGCGACGACAATAGCTATTATCAGGTTTGGCAACAAGACGTAGGAACCCCCAAAGGTACCATTACCTTACGCAATGTCATGGGTATCTTACCGGGCACCAATCCACAATTGGATGCGCAAAGTCTTATTATCAGCGCACACTATGATCATTTGGGTATGGGATGGCCAGATGCCCGCGCGGGCAATCAAGGAAAGATCCATTATGGTGCGGATGATAATGCCAGTGGTGTCGCGGTATTAATCGAGCTGGCACGATTGGCTGCAAAAAAATGGCAACCCGCTCGCAGTATTATTTTTGTGGCCTTTACGGGCGAAGAAGCAAGTCTGTTAGGGTCCAAGCACTATATAAATGCTGCCAAAGCTTACCCTGTAGATAACATTACTGCAGTGCTTAATCTAGACACGGTAGGACGCTTGGGTGAAAACCCTGTAACCGTTTTTGGTACTGGCTCAGCGAGGGAACTCAAACATATTTTACGCGGGGCAAGTTTTGTTGCAGGAATACCGGTAAATGCCGTACCCAATGACTTTGGTTCTAGTGATCAAGCCGCTTTTATACAGGCTGGGGTGCCCGCCGTACAGTTTTTTGCCAGCGCCCATGAGGATTACCACAGCCCTGGGGATGTCATAGATAAAATCGATTCCAATGGGTTAATCAAAGTCGCTACGATACTTAAGGAAGTTGCTACGTATTTATCAAATCGGGTTGAACCGCTTAACGTTACTTTAGATTCAGCCGACCCGCAATCCACAACCTCATTATTGAATCCTAAACCAATACGTAAAATCAGCTTAGGAACTGTTCCAGATTTTTCCTATCAAGGAGAAGGGGTACGTGTTGCCGATGTAGTGGCAGGCTCACCAGCCCAACGAGCCAAATTACAAATGGGGGATATTTTAATTCAGCTGGCGGGTAAACCTATCAAAGACCTCGCCTCATTTTCCAGTATCCTCAAGACGCTGAAGGTAGGGCAACGCGCGGAACTTAAATATAGCCGCAACGAAGAAGTCGTAAGTCTTCAGGTAACTTTTATAGCGCGTTAGTCGCATTATTACTTTCAGAGTATCTCTAAAATTCGGCGTCCTAAACAAGACAAGGTGGGAATAAAAAATGTTAATGCTGCATGCAATTGATATTAACCCAGCATAATAAGGTGATACTTTTTGCATCTGTTGGAATTAAATCAATATGACTAATACGGCAGGATTTCTTAAACCTATACTATTCAACATCAAGTCTTTGTGTATGATTATTAGATCTGATCATAGATTGTCGGCGATGAATCCTTCTGACCCAGACTGTGTGAAAACTCAATTGGATATATAATTATAGGCTATGTCACAATTAAATGTTGAATTTGATTTAAGAATTTATAAAACCCTTATTAACCATTGACTTGATAGTCTCAATAATTAAAGTACAATTAGAGAGTTAACAAAAACCAATAGTTAATTGCGACATAGCCTAATTATATTTTCCAGTTAGATAGAGCATCTCATGAGTGGATTCATTGAGGGCGA
>CAXBGL010000072.1:0-13103 GCA_963975255.1 uncultured Nitrosomonas sp.
TAGACTGATTTTCCTGGACAAATACATTTGCTTCCGCAACATCAACAATCTTCTCGCTTTCCTGTCCCGCATCATGCGTCAGGAGATGAAGACGAAACTTAAATATATAACGACCAGACTCTTCTGCAGACATACGCCAAGCCCATATTGTCTCATCCTTAACCATAATCAACGCTTCTTGTGGCCCCAGCGGCTCAATTCTAAAATCTTCGCCCACAACTTCTGCTTTCATTCGTGACGATACCGCGCCGACTATATTCTGTATGCTTGCACCTTGTGACGCTGAGGCTACAATTTTATTGATACGATTCGCTAAACGTTTGGTGTCAAATTGTAGTGTTACCTCGAAAGGCGCAAACTTCACAATCTCCGATGGCACTATAACCGCAGCGTTATCCAAAGGTAACTTCATGAAGAAAGTATTCGTAATTCGTTGCTCTGAAATCATGAAATGTGAGAATTCATTCATGACAAATGACAGGAGTAAAAGACCTGCCAGCAAGCCAGGCAATAGCATTTTATAACTTATTTTAAACCATCGCATTTTTTCTCCAGTATTTCTGCGGCAGTGATGAATTTCACCCCTTATCAAGCCACAGCCCCAATAGTAGATATAATACAACTAGCTTGAATGTTGCACCAGCACGTTAGTTTTTAGCCTGTAGCCATTATGATCGCAGGATTTAAAGAATTAAGAAAAAGTACAGCGTGTATCTAGTTACTTTATCACTTGCTGGTTTTTAGCTTGCTCACATTTTAATGGAGCGCACAAGCTTCCATCAGTGCAGAATAACTGCGGAATGGTAAACTGCAACTTTCTGGAATCCCTCTAATCTATACTGATGCATCCGTACGCCAGCAAGATTCGATTGAAGAAATATTAATGCCATAAATCATTTAGCACTGGTGATTTCAAGGTGTTTTCTTAGATACTGCTATTTATATGCTTTCACTATTGAAATAGGAAATTGATAAAAAATGAGAACTATTACAGACTTACCCGTTTTAAACCATTTTCCAATATTGTGCTTTGCACTGCTATCCATACTACTTCTTACAGGATCGCTTAATGCCAACGCTTTGGATTATATTACCGAAGAACACCAACTCTCCGATAACAAAGAAAAACGAGTGGGTGAAGCGTATTATCGCGCCGATCAACAATGGATGGTCTATCAAGCGGAAGTAGCTGATGAAAATCCGTTTTACCAAATTTACCTGAAAAATTTATCTAATAATGCGATACAACAAGTTTCCCCTAAAGTTGGTAAAACTACTTGTTCATGGCTTCATCCTATAGAAAAGAAAGTTCTTTTTTCTTCTACACACTTGGATCCCGATGCAAAAGCCAAGATGGCAGCTGAAATAGAAAGAAGGAAATCAGGAAAACGTAAGTCCTATTCATGGGACTATGATGAAAATTACGATATCTTTGAAACGAATTATCAAGGCGACAATATTAAGAATCTGACGAATACCATGGGTTACGATGCTGAAGCTTCCTGGTCACCAGATGGCAAGCTTATCGCCTTTGCGTCGAATAGAAAGGCCTATATAGGAAAACTTTCAGAAGAGGAGGCCACTCTTTTTAAAGCTAACCCATCCGCACTCATTGATCTTTATATCATGAATGCAGATGGCTCCAACGTTAAAAAACTCACACACACCAACACTTATGATGGTGGGCCATTTTTTAGCCCGGATGGAAAGCGGATTGTCTGGCGACGTTTTGCTTCTGACGGCCGAACAGCCGAAGTCTACACAATGAACATTGACGGCAGCGATTCCAAACAAATTACAAAATTAGGCGCTATGTCATGGGCACCTTTTTATCATCCTTCTGGAAAATATATTATATTTACAACCAGCATACATGGGCATCGAAATTTTGAATTGTACATCGTCGACGTCGATGGAAAACAAGCGCCTGTGCGTATCACAGAAAAAGAAGGATTTGATGGCCTACCCGTATTTACACCTGATGGACAATACATCACATGGACCAGTGACCGCACACAAAAAAAGAAAGGGCATCTCTTCCATGGCAAGTGGAATCATGAAAAGGCTTTGAAAAGTCTCTCACTGAAATAAAACTCAAAGATCGGAAGCCCTATTGCTTATGCATAGTTGTTTTCATCCGAAACATGAATAGTTTATCCATGTACCTTGCTTAGCTTCGGAAGTGCGTTCAATTGGATACAATAAAAAAAAAATCAATACCCAAAAAAAAGCACACCGCAATATTCGGTGTGCTTTTTTGTCTGTTATGCTGAATTACAACAACGGAATAATCAACAATGCCACAATGTTGATAATCTTGATCAGCGGGTTAATCGCAGGACCGGCAGTATCCTTGTAAGGATCACCAACCGTATCGCCAGTAACTGCTGCTTTATGCGCTTCGCTACCCTTGCCACCAAAGTTGCCGTCTTCGATATGTTTTTTAGCGTTATCCCATGCACCACCACCAGTGGTCATGGAAATCGCCACAAACAGACCTGTTACGATAGAACCCATCAGCACGCCACCCAAAGCTTGCGGGCCAAGGATTACGCCAACTAACAGTGGAACCAGCACAGGAAGCAGTGACGGAATCATCATCTCCTTAATCGCCGCCTTGGTCAGCATATCCACAGCACGAGAGTAATCAGGCTTAGCCCTGCCTTCCATGATGCCGGGAATTTCCTTGAACTGGCGACGTACTTCAATAACCACGGATCCCGCCGCACGTCCAACCGCTTCCATCGACATAGCACCAAACAGATAAGGCACCATACCACCGATGAAAAGACCAATAATGACCATGTGATTGGATAAATCAAAAGTTAGAATATGTCCCGCATGTTCCAATCCATGGGTGTAATCGGCAAACAGTACCAACGCTGCTAAACCTGCAGAGCCAATTGCGTAACCTTTAGTTACTGCCTTAGTGGTGTTACCAACTGCATCCAACGGATCAGTAATAGCACGCACTGATTCAGGCATATCAGCCATTTCAGCAATACCCCCTGCGTTATCAGTAATCGGACCATAAGCATCCAGCGCTACAATGATTCCGGTCATGGAAAGCATAGCGGTTGCAGCAATGGAAATACCATAGAGGCCTGCTAGCATATAAGCTAACCAGATACTGGCACAAACTGCCAATACAGGTGCTGCGGTTGAACGCATTGAAACACCCAAACCTGCAATAATATTCGTACCATCCCCCGTAGTCGATGCTTCAGCAATATGTTGTACAGGTGGATATTCGGTAGAAGTGTAATATTCAGTGATGACAACCATTGCGCCAGTTAGCACCAAGCCAATTGCAGCCGCAAAGAATAGACGCATTACCAGTGCACCACCACCCACTTCAATACCGTCTATCAGTAAACTCATGTCGCCCATGAACCAAACTGTAACAGGTAGAAAGCCAACGAGTGCAATACCACCCGCGACAGCCAAGCCACGATAAAGCGCATTCATGATCGAGCCGCCATCACGCATTTTGACGTAATAACAGCCAATAATAGAGGCAACAATAGATACCGCGCCCAACATCAACGGATAAATCACAGCATTGTTTCCATGGGTTGAGAACAACAACGCACCGAGAATCATGGTAGCGATGATTGTCACCGCATAGGTCTCAAACAAGTCTGCTGCCATACCCGCACAATCACCCACATTATCGCCAACGTTGTCAGCAATAACTGCTGGGTTACGTGGATCATCCTCAGGAATACCCACTTCAACTTTGCCGACCAGATCAGCACCTACGTCTGCACCTTTGGTGAAAATACCCCCACCAAGACGCGCAAAAATAGAGATAAGTGAACCACCAAAGGCAAAACCAATCAGCGGCTTAATGATATCACTGACAGACTCATCAGCACCTGCACCATTGAATAGCATGGCAGTGTACCCCGCGACCCCCAGCAAACCGAGTCCAACAACCAGCATGCCTGTTACCGCGCCACCACGAAAAGCGATGGCAAGTGCTTCATTCAGTCCAGTACGTGCCGCCTCGGCAGTCCGTACATTGGCTTTAACGGATACATTCATACCCAGGAAACCAGCAGCACCAGATAAAATTGCACCCAGGGCAAAACCAATGGCTGTATCCCACGTTAGCGCAAAACCCAGTGCAAAAAATAACACAGCACCGACAGCACCAATGGTCATATACTGACGTTTGAGATAAGCTGATGCGCCTTCTTGCACAGCAGCAGCGATTTCTTGCATACGCTCATTGCCAGCAGATTGGGCATAAATACCCCTGATCCAGATAATACTGAATATCAGGGCCAGAAACGCGCTACCTATTGCGATAGTTAAACCGTTAGCCATAAAAGAACTCCAATTAAAGTCAGACCACCTAAAACATATATGTAGAATCTTGGCCTAATAATTCCACATTATTAAATACTTGTCCAAAACTAAAACACAGCAAGCACACATTTTATATGTTCTTGCTGTCAAAGTGCATTTAGTTTAATGAAACTTAGATCTTGAATTCACCCAGTTTCTTCTTAACTGCCACATTTTTTAACCGTACGTAATCAGGCAGTCCATCCTTATAAGGCGGATAGTCTTCACCTTCAATAAGCGGCGCAAGATATTCGCGGCAAGCATCCGTAATCCCAAAACCATCTTCAGTAATGAAATTAGCCGGCATCATTTTTTCCACATTGGCAACATTCGCCAGTTGTGCCATACCAACCTTCCAACTATATGGTACGTTAGATAGGCGGTCTATTGTTGGCATCACTGAATTATGTCCTGCAATAGCATATTCTACTGCAGCCTTACCCATTGCATAAGCTTGCTCTACGTCTGTTTTTGAAGCAATATGGCGTGCAGCACGTTGCAGATAATCGGCCACACCCCAGTGATACTTAAGCCCCAGACCATCCTTGATGATACCTGCCACGACTGGCGCAACACCGCCCAATTGAGCATGGCCAAAGGCATCTCGCAAACCTTGGTCAGCAAGAAAGTTTCCATCTTCACCTTTAACACCTTCAGATACCACAACAGAACAATAACCAAATTTTTTGACAGCGCTGTCTACTTTAGCTAAGAATTTTGCTTTATCAAAGGAAATTTCTGGAAATAGAATCACAATAGGGATTTCGCAATCCTCACTGGATGCTAAGCCTCCGGCTGCTGCAATCCATCCGGCGTGGCGACCCATTACTTCCAGAATAAATACTTTGGTTGAAGTCTTACACATACTCGCTACATCAAAGCTCGCTTCACGTGTGGAGACCGCAATATATTTTGCTACGGAACCAAAACCTGGGCAACAATCCGTAATGGGTAAATCATTATCAACTGTTTTGGGTACGTGAATGGCTTGAATAGGATAACCAAGGGTATCCGAGATTTGTGATATTTTGAGACAAGTATCCGCAGAATCGCCGCCACCATTATAGAAAAAATAACCGATATCATGCGCCTTGAATACTTCGATCAAACGTTCATATTCACGTCGATTTTGCTCAATGCCTTTAAGCTTGTAACGACAAGAGCCAAAGCCACCAGAAGGTGTGTGACGCAACGCCCCGATAGCATCCGCCGAGTCTTGGCTGGTATCGATCAAGTCTTCAGTGAGGGCACCAATGATGCCATTGCGGCCTGCATAAACATTACCAATTTTATCTGTATTTTGACGAGCCGTTTCAATAACACCCGCTGCAGAAGCATTGATGACCGCAGTTACGCCACCTGACTGGGCATAAAATGCATTTTTTGTTGCCATATTTTCTTTCTCCTAATTGATCAAATCTTAAGTGAAGCAATTTTGTCTATTTACTCAATAAAGTCACATAAAATCCTAGATATCACATTAAACTATTTTGCATTGCAAAACAGCAACCCCAAAAGTGCTCAGGGTCGATTGGATTGCAGCTATTTCAGCGCCGTGAAAATACGATCACGAATTTTTTCAACGGTACCCGTTCCAGCTATTTTGGCATAGCATGGCGAATTCTTTTCTCCATTCGCAGACCATTTTGAGTAATATTCAATGAGTGGTTCGGTCTGATTGTGATAGATTTCCAGTCGTTTTCTAACGGTATCTTCTTTATCGTCATCACGTTGTATCAGCGGTTCATTTGTTTCATCATCCTTGCCATCAACTTTAGGTGGATTAAAATCAACATGGTAGGTTCGCCCCGAAGCAGGGTGTACTCTGCGTCCCGACATACGTTTGATGATTTCTGCATCCGCGACATCAATTTCGATTACATAATCAATTTGCACACCGACTGCTTTCATGGCATCAGCTTGAGGAATGGTGCGCGGAAAACCATCAAATAAAAAACCATTTTTACAATCTGGCTGCGCAATGCGTTCTTTAACCAGATTAATAATAATGTCATCAGATACCAATCCGCCCGTATCCATAATCTTTTTTGCCATGATACCCAGCTCAGTGCCTGTTTTAACAGCATGGCGCAACATATCACCTGTAGAAATTTGCGGAATACCAAATTGTTCCTTGATGTAATTGGCCTGCGTGCCTTTCCCCGCACCTGGGCCACCTAATAAAATGACTCGGATAACTATTCTCCCTCTGTTTTTTGTTGCCAAATAAAAAATTTGCTGGTGCAATGACCGAATTAATACCTGCCGCTTCAACAACATCTGTTAATTATATCGCAGGCAAGCCAGATACTCGAGCATTTTGCTCGTGTAATAATTTATGAAATCAACAATTTCGTTGCAAATTCCGTTTGTGTTGTCCTGAATATGCGATAATTTATAGATTCTTAATGGGAAAAATCATGGACGAAAACAGAAGCAAAGCACTTGAAGTAGCGCTCTCTCAAATTGAGAAACAATTTGGCAAGGGATCGATCATGCGTCTTGGCGCTCACGATGTCGCCAAAGATATAGACGTTGTTTCTACTGGCTCATTAGGCCTTGATATCGCTCTGGGTGTTGGGGGATTACCACGTGGCCGGGTAATTGAAATTTATGGTCCTGAGTCATCAGGCAAAACCACACTGACCTTACAAGTTATAGCAGAAATGCAAAAGGTAGGCGGCACCGCCGCATTTATTGATGCAGAACATGCCTTAGATCCACAATATGCACAAAAAATTGGTGTCAACGTACAGGATCTTTTGATCTCTCAACCAGATAATGGCGAACAAGCATTAGAAATCGCGGACATGCTGGTGCGCTCTAGTTCCGTTGATGTGGTAGTAATAGACTCTGTTGCCGCCTTGACGCCACGTGCAGAAATTGAAGGGGAAATGGGCGACCCACAAATGGGTCTGCAAGCAAGATTAATGTCACAAGCATTACGCAAATTGACGGCAAATATAAAACGTAGCAATACCATGGTTATTTTTATTAACCAAATACGTATGAAAATAGGTGTCATGTTTGGCAATCCAGAAACCACTACTGGTGGCAATGCACTCAAGTTTTATGCCTCGGTACGCTTGGATATTCGTCGCACGGGATCAATTAAAAAGGGCGATGAAGTGATCGGTAACGAAACCCGCGTTAAAGTGGTTAAAAATAAGGTTGCGCCACCCTTTAAGCAAGCCGAATTTGATATTTTATATGGTGAAGGCATTTCCCGCGAAAGTGAGATCATTGAATTAGGCGTGTTGCATAAATTGATTGATAAGTCTGGTGCTTGGTATGCCTATAAAGGTGACAAGATTGGCCAAGGCAAAGATAATGTGCGCGAATACCTCAGAGAACACGCTGAGATCGCACAAGAGATTGAACAGAAGATTCGGGTAGCGGTAGGAATTGTCGACCAGGCCAAAACGAGCCCTGAGAAATAATTATCATGCGTCATCAGCCAACGCTGGAAGCACGTGCCTTGAGTTACCTGGCACGGCGGGAACATTCTCGACACGAGTTGGAACGCAAGCTCGTTACTCACGCAAACCCACCCACTTCTGAAGCATTGTCTGACGTATTGGATAAGCTGGAAAAACGTGGCTTTTTATCAGCTGAACGGGTCGTTGAACAAGTGATTCGCATGCGCAGGCATAAATTTGGCAGCCAGCGTATTGTGCAAGAACTCAAAGAAAAGGGTATTGAAACCCATTTAATCACCAACGCATTACCTGAGCTGATAGAAACAGAACTGGAAACAGCGCGGGCTGTTTGGGGGAAAAAGTTTGGCGTATTGCCCGCCAATATCAAAGAACGCGGCAAACAAATGCGCTTCCTAAGCAGCAGGGGCTTTTCATCAGAAATAATTCGTCAAGTGTTGCAATCTGCTGACAAGGCGCACACGTGAAGAATTTACTTGCAAAAATTCTGATAACAGCAACCATCGCTCTAATAAGTATGCATACAAATGCAGGTGAGATAACCCCCATTAATGACATCAATACATCACCGGTAAGTTTTGAGGGCAAAGAAGTTAAACTGAGAGGCATCACAAAAGACCCTACCCGTATACCTTTGTTGAACCTGAAGTCTTACGCCATAGAAGATAATAGTGGAGAAATTGCTATTCTGACTGACGAAGATTTACCCAACATGAATGAAAAAATAACTATTCGGGTCAGGATTGAAAGTCTGGCAATTATCAAAGGTAAATCACTCGGTTTGACCGTCGTTGAATTGGAACGGTACAAGCAATAACTATCCGTTAATGAATAATATTGATATGAAAAGTAATCAAATAAGACAAAAATTCCTAGAATTCTTTGAATCGCATGATCATGCCATTGTGGCTTCCAGCCCGCTGGTACCAAACAACGATCCCACGCTATTATTTACCAATGCAGGGATGGTGCAGTTCAAAGATGTGTTTCTGGGGCAGGATAAACGTACTTACCAGCGTGCCGTCAGCTCACAACGCTGTGTGCGCGCGGGTGGCAAGCACAATGACCTGGAAAATGTAGGTTACACCGCACGCCATCATACCTTTTTTGAAATGCTCGGAAATTTTAGTTTTGGTGACTATTTTAAACACGATGCCATCCAACTGGCGTGGACGTTTCTGACTGACACACTCGGCATCCCACAGGAAAAATTGTGGGTGACGGTTTATGCAGAGGATGACGAAGCTGCCGATATCTGGCTTAACGAGATGGGCATTCCTGCATCCAGACTCATCCGCATAGACACTATGGATAATTTCTGGCAAATGGGAGACACAGGCCCTTGTGGCCCGTGCTCAGAGATTTTTTATGATCATGGGCCTGAAGTCGCCGGTGGCCCACCCGGTTCGCCTGATGCAGAAGGAGATCGTTACATAGAAATCTGGAACCTGGTGTTTATGCAATACAACCGTGACAGTTCAGGGACATTGCATCCATTACCCAAACCCTCCGTCGATACCGGCATGGGATTAGAACGTATTTCCGCAGTCATGCAACAGGTGCACAGTAATTATAACATTGATTTATTCCAGGGCTTAATCCAAGCAGCTGCACGCGTTACCCACACAAAGGATCTGACAGACAATTCGCTCAAGGTCATTGCGGATCATATTCGTGCTTGCTCATTTCTGATCACAGATGGTGTTATCCCAGGGAGTGAAGGGCGCGGTTATGTATTGCGGCGTATAATTCGTCGTGCGATTCGTCACGGTTATCGACTCGGACAAAAGCAACCTTTCTTTTATCAATTAGTAGAAGATTTGACTAAAACCATGGGACAAGCTTATCCAGAATTGGTTGCCGCCAAGCAACAGGTTGCCGCAGTATTGCAGCAAGAAGAAGAACGCTTTGCTGAAACCTTAGAACATGGCATGCACGTACTGGAAACGGCATTGCACCAAAACATCCAGGTTCTAGATGGTGAAACTGCATTTCGACTCTATGATACATTTGGTTTCCCACTCGATCTCACGGCGGATATTGCCCGTGAGCGAGACATTACCATTGATCATGACGGCTTTGAGAAAGCCATGGCGCGCCAGCGAGAACAAGCCCGTGCAGCCAATAAATTCACCATGCAAGCGGGCATTGAATACACGGGCCGCGATACCACGTTTCACGGCTATGAGGCATTACAGCACAGCGGGCAGATTCTGGCCATTTACAAGCACGGCACTCGCGTTGACTATATCGAGGCAGGTGATGAGGCCGTCATTGTATTGGATGAAACGCCGTTCTACGCTGAATCAGGAGGGCAAGTTGGAGATTGTGGCGAATTACTGGCTGATAACACGGCCTTTATCGTCGCGGATACGCAAAAAATTCAGGCCGGGGTATTTGGGCATAAAGGGCGCTTGCAAAGTGGTCAGTTGGTGATCGATCATCAAGTGCTAGGCAAAGTGAATCCCATAACACGTGCCAGCACAGCCAACAATCATTCTGCAACCCATCTGCTGCATGCCGCGCTGCGTCAGGTTCTGGGTAATCATGTCACGCAGAAAGGTTCGCTGGTAGACGCCCAGCGTACACGTTTTGATTTTTCACACAACAAGCCTCTGACCTCGCATGAAATAAAAACCATAGAGCATCTGGTTAACGACCAAGTTAGATTGAATTGTGTCGTGGAAATAGAACTCATGCCCTATGATGAAGCCATCAAGCGGGGTGCTATGGCATTATTTGGTGAGAAATACACAGATGTGGTGCGTGTGATCGGCATGGGCGATTTTTCTACTGAGTTGTGCGGCGGAACACATGTGACACGTAGTGGTCAACTGGGTTTCTTCAAGATCATTACCGAGTCAGGCGTGGCCGCAGGGATTCGGCGGGTAGAGGCCATTACAGGTAAAGCTGCCGTAGAATACGCACAACAACGGGAAGCACAACTACTGGAAATAGCCAGCACATTAAAAGTCAATCCGCAGGAAGCCACACAAAAACTTGCTCACATTATAGAAAATGTACGACAAACAGAAAAAGAACTGACCCGTTTAAAATCAAAGCTTGCTGGTGCTCAAGGGGATGAACTGAGTGCGCAAGCACAGGAAGTAAACGGCATTAAAGTTCTGGCAGCCAATTTGGATGGCGCCAATGCTAAGACCCTACGTGACACATTGGATAAGCTCAAGGACAAACTTAAATCTTGCGTTATCGTACTGAGCACCGTACAAGGCGAGAAAGTAACCCTAATTGCAGGTGTAAGCACTGATTTGACGGGTCAAATAAAAGCCGGTGAACTGGTCAATTTTGTTGCCCAACAAATTGGCGGAAAAGGCGGTGGACGTGCGGACATGGCTCAAGCAGGGGGCACACAACCCGATAATTTGTCCACAGCACTTAAAAATGTGGTGGGTTGGGTGGAAAAGAAAATAGCGTAGGGATGATGTCTGTACAGTTTAATAAAGACATTACAAAAAATCACGTGTGGCGCTCAATGAACAGCAAAATAGCGTTTCAGCGATCAGCGCGCCAGAGCCCCGCTGTTCGATGAAGGTCGAACAGAACAACCGCGCAGCACGCAAGCCTTTTTAAGGCTTGCGTCTTCACGTCCATCATCGATCTTGTAATTATACACTTGGGATATAACAACTACTGATCCATTCCCACGCATTACTTAACAAATCCGAGACGACGTATCACATCGAATTGGTCACCCCAGGCATATCGTTTGTCGTCCATACCCCAAACAGTAACTCCCATTCCACTTCAGTTGCTAAGTAGAAAAACCACCCCGATTGAACAGGTAACCAAGTACAGTAAGCACGTACTTTGAACAAATATCAAATTGAACAATTTTTCTTGTTAACTCATGTCAACCCTTCTCCTTAAAAGCCAGCATTATGCATGAACGGGGAAATTCATGACAGAACGCGGGACCAGTTCTACCCAGATTTATGAGCCAGTGCTCACCCCTACCTTATAAAGTTTTAAAACATTGTTATTCCTATCTGACCCTATTATTACGATATTGTACTGTGATAAAATCAGCAAAGCCTTATATTTAAAAATACAAAGGTACTACAAGATCTTATAGACGGTTTTTTATGGCGTGCAGAATGGTTATCGTGGCGATTGACATGTTGAGCGCGTGCGCTTACTGCTGTCAAAAACCGATAGCAATAGCTTGAGACCTTTGCCATGTAAGGTCTCAATTATTCTGAAGCACGCTCACTTGTATGGGGCATTTAAAGTACCCTGAATATCCCCATCTTTTGAAAAAATCAAAATAACATCATGGTAGCGAGCGTTGAGGGGCATATAGATATAATCGTCTCGTTTGCCTTTTGATTTTGTTAAGAAGATTCCCAGCTCCTTTTGCATTTCTTCATTAGTTGAAATAATTTCTTCAATGTTTATTTTTTTGTATGAAAAGATTTCATCTCTGTTTTCTTTAAATGAACGATAAAGATGAATTTGTTCGAATGGTGCCAGCTTTTTCTCGGTAATAACATCCAACATCTCCTTTAGTTCAATGGGATCAACAGGATGGTATGCATGAATTAAAGGCGGTTTTTCCTCACTGAATTGATTCAGTTGCACCAAAGAAATATTTCGTACCTTAAAGTTTTTTGATGCCACCGTATAAAACTCACCGTCCCAATGAACGACCGCAACAGGTCGCTCATTATGTACGGTATAAATTCCCCAAACTAAAACACTAATCTGAGCCAATGCAATAACGCCTAAATCAAAACGGATCTCTCGTATTGATTTGCTCGGATTAAAAATTACCAACGTCAGAAAGGGGCCTAATACCATGTCGATCAAGGCAACAATACGAACTCCTTGCCAGCCACCATCCGCAGTGAAATAAGGAAACGGATACCATTCAAAAACGATGAAATAGGCAAGAACTAAAAAAATAACACTGCTAATACATAAGTGAATTCCTGCAGCCTTAAATTTCGATTTAATCAAAGAAGGGGGTTGCACCATTGTCGTTATCTCTCCCATAATATTTTATATAACATATTGTATAATAAGAAAAATAAATATATATTTAATAGAATTTTACACTTAAGAGGTTTAATCTATATCGACATGAAGAGTTCGCACTTTAGTGTTTCACGACACATTGACTCATGAGCAATAATAAACAAATCTTTGGTGTCAAAGTCATTGTTATTTTTTGCCCCAATAAGATACAATAACAAAAAAACCACGGGGATAATGGACGAGCATGGAGCGGTCTATAACGAATAAAGGGCCTGTCGCGTAATTCAATTGTGAGTGTATTTTCGTACAAAGGAGACT
>CAXBGL010000073.1:0-13073 GCA_963975255.1 uncultured Nitrosomonas sp.
AACATTCTAAAGACTAATTAGATACCCGTGGCAAGACCACGGGGAATCACAAGTTCAAATCAAAAATAAAAATACCAATTGTGGCGAGTAATACAAGGAAGTAGTAGGTGCGAAAAGCATATTCTCTTAACAGGAATTTTAAGTAAGCTGTGATCGAAAAAGTCTGACTATGCATTTGAGAATAATTTATAAAATTTGTAGTTTAGGCAAGCAACACAATAATATCAACGGATACTTCTAGAAAAAAAATGGTACGCAGTGAATTAAAACAATGCAACCTAAATCCTGCAATCTGAAGACTGTTAGTATAAAATGATTGATATAGATCAATGTTATAGTGTTAATTTAAGTCATTAATTAAGCCATAATTTTTTTGAAGTCAAACTTCCTTATAAATACGGACAGAGTCTTGACTCGAAAGCAACCTGGCAGAGTCAGCAATGACACGAATGTTCACCAGTCTAGCAGGCCTATACTGGCTGCAAAAATTTTGCGTTGAATAGATCTTGAGAAGACAGCCAGTATGCTCCCATACAAACGTGGGTGATTGTAGTCAATGCAAAGTGTTAAGTAGGCTAGTTATGGATATATACAATATGCCTGGTTACGTCCAGCACGTTTAGCCTCATAAAGTGCACTGTCGGCACGAGACAACACTTCTGTTGGCGTTTTATCGCTGGGTACACACTCAATGATACCGATACTCAATGTTACCTTGACAGTCTTTTCAATAGTCTTGCAATGTATGTCCACTACCTGTGAACGGATACGTTCTGCGGTTTTTAGTGCTTCAGCCACCGTTGTCTCTGTCAGAACAATAATAAATTCATCGCCACCATAGCGTGCGGCGAAGTCTACGCTACGAATTGATTGAGACAGAATCCTGGCTATGGCAGCCAAGATTTCATCACCGGAAACATGACCCAGGCTGTCGTTAAGTGTTTTGAAATGATCCACATCTATCATGAGAACCGAAAAGGGACGTTTATTGCGTTCATACCGTGCAATCTGTTCACTAAAAATTGAATTAAGTTTATTGCGATTGTAAAGTCCCGTTAGGCCATCTGTGATAGAAAGTGTTTGCAGCAATTGATTTTTTTGTTGCATGGCCTGATTAGCGGCCAAAATCTCAGATTGGTTCTGGCGTAGTCTGTCTGTCATTTGGTTAAACATTTGAGTGAGTTTACCCAACTCATCTTTTTGTGTAACCGCTAATTGAACTTCAAGATTACCTTTTACAATATCTTTGGTTGCATCAATCAGGTGCCGTAAAGGCACGACAATAGAATGACCCATGCGCAAAGCTATAGCTGTTACCATCAAAATGAGCACGCTGACTAAAGCCAAGAATAAATTACGTTGCTGTATCCAGGCGGCATAGACCGCTTTGTGGTCTCTTTCTGCAACAACTGTGATGGGTAGTGTCTCGGACATAGAAGCTATTCCGATAACTTTGCGTTTCAGGATTCCTTGGAAAATTTCAGACTTATCGGGTTGTTTCTGTAAGCGCTGCAATAATAGAGGATCCAGAGACTTGGTATTGGTTTCGCCATCGTAACTCGCCAACACGACATTGCCGTTGGAATCTAATAAAAGTACTTCACCGGGTGGTGAATTTGTAGTGTTTTTTAAATTAGATTTTATGGTCTGTAAGTCAAGTGTTACTACAAGTGAACCCAGTATGAACGCATCGTATGACAATATTGGCACTGTAATACTCAATGTTGCAGTGGCATGCTGTTTGTTCCAATGAGGCGGCGATGTTACAACACCTTGCATCAATGCATTTTGTGGCCAGTTTTGTGGTTTTGGAATTGTTACAGTAGTTGGTGTTGCAGCACTGCTTGCAATCACTTCTCCGCCAACATTGGCTACAGATAATTCAACTATCGTATCAAGTTTTTCATGTACAGAATGGAGGTAATGCGACAATGCTTGTTGCTTATTAGGTTTATTTGTTTGAGAGTCGGTTGTTAAAGATAATCCGTCTATAATGATATTTGACGTCGATAACGCGCGTGCTGCGTAGATCTGTTCATTAACCCATAAATCTAGTTCACGACTAGCAAAATTTGCTAACGTGTTCAACTCGCGTGTTACATTATCGTTGATTAATGTCTCATTCTGTTGGAATGACAGCAAGCCCAATCCCAAAGATGGGATAAAAGTAGCCAAAACAGCAAAGATAATAATTTTGCTTTTGATACTATTCAACGTAAATCTCCTATAAAGAAGATAATATGCAGACCATTAAGCATTTTGCCAAAAGTATGTAGTATTAATCTTTTTGTTACCAATATGTTTTGGCGTACTGAATTTGTGAGTAATAAATAGACTAAACAGTATGGAGTGCTACGGGTTGTTTATCTGGGTAATTACTGAGTTGATATCCTTGCCACAGTCTGTTTGCAATAAATGTGGCAACTGTATTAGCATGTTGCTGCAATCCAGGATTACCTATTTCATGGGTTGTTTGTCTAAAGAGTTGAAGCCAGCGCTCAAACAATTCAGCCGTGAGCTCAGGCAGTACGATATGCTTAGGCATGGGGGCTCCCCGGAAACGACGGGTGCCACGCAATTGGGCAGACCAGAAATTAGTCATTTGTATAAAATGGGCATCCCAATCGATAACATGTTCTTCGAAAATAGGTCCTAGATCGGGATCTTTTCTGGCTTTTGCATAAAATTTGTGAACAAGCTCTGCTACTTCTTCTTCGGTGTATAAATTTGCATCAGGTATTGGAATAGCTGATTGGGTCATAATTAAATTTTATTAGAAATAATAAATTAAGTTGGTTAATAGGGCGTTAAATACGGTTGACTTTTTGGAAAAACTGAACTAACTATCGTTTGCTTGCCATGAATGCGCAAAACTGATTGGACGTAAGTCTAACTTTCACTATTCAGGTTGTTCATTTAAGAATTGGAATTGACTATTTTAGCCCGATATTCCATCTTTTGCTGGAATTCTTTCTAACACAGGGTCGTGTTGAATGAGTTTACTCTTGACCTGATGCGTCGTGATTTTGCCGCATACTATACATAGAGTATGTGTATATTCAATCTAATACAGACATTTCTTGAGGAAATAATTAATCATGAAAGTATTGCGTGGCAAAGCACTTCTAGATGACCCAGCACAGACCAAGTCTACCGCTTTTACGCGTGATGAACGTGCAAATTATGGTTTGCGCGGTTTGCTGCCCTACAAAGTAGCAGATATCGGGAAGCAGAAAGAACGTGTATTGGGTAATATGCGTCGCAAAAGTAATGATATCGAGAAATATATTTTTCTAATTACCTTGCTGGAACGCAATCAACGTCTTTTTTATCGAATTATGATTGATCATATAGAGGAGATTATGCCGTTGGTTTATACCCCTACGGTGGGTGAAGCATGTAAGGAGTTTGCTCATATTTTTAGAAAACCGCACGGGCTTTATATTTCACCTGAGGATCGTGGCGACATAGCATTATTATTGAATAATTGGCCCGAAGATGACATTCGAGTTATCGTTGTGACAGATGGAGAACGTATCTTAGGTCTTGGTGATCTGGGCGCGAATGGAATGGGCATCCCTATTGGTAAGATTGCTTTATATGTGGGTTGTGCAGGAATCAATCCCGCGCAATGTATGCCTGTTATGCTTGATGTGGGCACCAATAATATTGACTTACGTGAAGATTCTTTGTATTTGGGTTATCCATATCCACGCCTTGAAGGAGAGGCTTATCAATCACTCGTTGAAGAGTTTGTGAGGGCAGTTCAAACTTGCTTTCCAAAGGCAGTAATACAGTTTGAGGATTTTCTTACACCCAATGCCTTTATATTCTTGGATCGATACAGCAAACAGATACGCTGTTTTAATGATGATATTCAAGGTACGGCTGCGGTTACGTTGGCTGGGGTTTATACCTCATGTCGTATTACTAAGAAGAAATTTTCAGATTTAACCATTATGTTTCTGGGCACAGGCTCTGCTGCAGGTGGAATCGCTGAATTGATGGTCAGCGCCTTCCGTGCGGTCGGATTGAGTGAGAAACAGTCGCAAGCGCGTCTTTGGTTTGTAGGTCGGAAAGGTCTTGTTGTGTCCAATAGTGAAAATATTAAACCGCGCATTAAATCCTTTGCACACGAGCATACAGCATGTAACTTTTTGGATGCGATCGGCGATATTAAACCAGATGTTTTGATCGGTGCGACAGGTGTTGCCGGGACGTTTAATGAACCTATTGTGCATAAGATGGCCGAGGTTAATGAACGCCCTGTTATCATTGCGCTATCTAATCCAACTTCACATACAGAGTGTACCGCTGCAGAGGCTTATAAATGGAGCGATGGGCGCGTAATTTTTGCCAGTGGCAGTCCTTTTGAAGCAGTGCGGCTTGGCAATAAAGTTTTCAGGCCTGCGCAAGGTAATAATGCATATATTTTCCCTGGTATCGGTCTTGGTGTGTATGCCAGTACCGCGCGTCTCATTACCCAAAGTATGTTTCTGGCTGCGGCGGAAACACTTGCCAGAACAGTTTTAGATCAAGAAATTAATATGGGGGCTATTTATCCTTCTCTCACAAGGATTCGCGAGGTATCACGTGCTATTGCGGTCGCAGTATGTCAAGTTGCATTGTGTGAAGGTTTGAGCGAAAGTGATTTGCCAGATGATCTGGAAGCCTATATTGAATCCTTGATGTATGAACCTAATTATTAAGAGTTATTGGCGTCATGATGGAGGTATCTGTGTGTTGGATATCTGTTGTTAATTGTGCTAGAAATAATTGAAATGCAATGGAATGAATCAGTTATGATTTTTTGACGGTCTCTAAATATGCCTCTCTTTGATTTTAGGTTAACAGTGCAGCAATAATTAACCTTTAGCTGATATGCATAAATTTGCAGTAAAAACTTTAATTTAGGAGTGAAATGTGGACTTTGTAATAAAAGTGGGAACCCCTGAAAAGCAGCGCGGCGCTTGTGTTGTAGTCGGTATATTTGAGTCACGTAAGTTGTCAGATCCTGCCAAAGTTCTGGATAAAGCCAGTGCAGGGTATCTGAGTAACATATTGCGTCTAGGTGACATGCAAGGAAAAGCGGATACAACCTTATTGTTACACAATGTACCCAATACGCAATGCAAACGTGTTTTATTAGTTGGATTAGGTAAAGAGGAGGAATTCAGTGATAAAGCATATTCGACTGCTATACGTACTACTTTTAATGCCTTGCATAAAACAGGTATTACGGATACAACTGTTTTTCTGACTGATATTTCTGTGAAAACACGGGATCTTGAATGGAAAGTTTCTCAGACTGTTATTGCGGCAATGGAAAGTATCTATCGATTTGACCAACTTAAAAGTAAACCTGAGGAGAATAACTGTTGTTTGCGAAAAGTTACCTTGAATATCGCAAATCGCGCAGACCTTGTCGCGTGCGAGGCAGCAAACCAACAAGGAATTGCTATTGCGCATGGGATGCGTGTAGCCAAAGATCTGGGTAATCTTGCACCGAATATCTGTACGCCTACGTACCTTGCTCAGCAGGCGAGAGATATAGCCAAAACCCACAAACTAAAAGCTTCTGTACTGGAACAGAAAGACATGGAAAAGCTCGGCATGGGGTCTTTGTTGTCGGTTGCACGTGGTAGCCATCAGCCAGCCAAGTTAATTGTGTTGGAATACAAAGGTCGGGGAAAGAAAGATCAGCCCGTTGTATTGGTTGGCAAAGGGGTTACCTTTGATACGGGGGGTATTTCATTGAAGCCCGCGGCAGCGATGGATGAAATGAAATACGATATGTGTGGCGCAGCCAGTGTGTTGGGTACGCTGATAGCGATTGCAGAAATGCAGCTTCCGATCAATGTGGTTGGAATTGTGCCTGCAACGGAAAACATGCCGGGAGGCAGTGCAACTAAGCCAGGTGATGTTGTAACCAGCATGTCTGGTCTGACCATTGAAGTTTTAAATACAGATGCGGAAGGACGTTTAATTCTATGTGATGCATTGACCTATGCTGAACGATTTAATCCACAAGCTGTGATTGATATTGCCACATTAACAGGGGCCTGTGTCATTGCACTCGGTAATGTTGCAACAGGTTTGATCAGTAACGATGAACAGTTAGCGCAAGAGTTGTTACAAGCGGGCGAACAATCTACGGATCGTGCCTGGCAATTACCATTATGGAATGACTATCAAGAATTATTAAACAGTAATTTTGCAGATATTGCTAATATTGGTGGGCGTACAGCAGGAGCCATTACGGCTGCTTGTTTCTTGTCACGTTTTACCGAGAAATATCGCTGGGCACATCTGGATATAGCGGGTACTGCGTGGAAGTCAGGTAAAGAGAAAGGTTCGACTGGTCGCCCCGTCCCCTTGTTAACCCAATACTTGATTGAACGTGCCAAGGAGTTAAATTGATTTGTGATTCAAAAACCCATGACTCAAATTTATTTTTATTCTGGCGCGACCAATAAGCTGGAAACTACTTGTCGACTGTGTGCTAAGGCGGTGCAGCAGGGTCTAAAGGTAATGATTTATACACTGGATGTGACAGTTATCGAGCAGCTTGATCGGTTACTTTGGACTTTTTCTCAAACCAGCTTTGTTCCACATTGTCATATTAATGATAAATTAGTGCGTGTAACCCCGGTCATACTGAGTGATAAAATGGAACAAGTTGTATGCGCTGAAGTATTGCTTAACCTGCATGATGCGTGTCCGCCGTCTTTTAATCAGTTTCAGCGCTTAATTGAGATTGCAGGATCTTCTCATGAAGATAAGCTGGCAGCCCGAGAACGTTATCGCTTATATCAGAGTGAGGGATACGAGGTTCATCATTACAAGCTTGATGGCAACAGGGCAAATTGACCACTTCTATGATTTTACTGCGATGACTGATAACCAAAAGCAAATATTAGATCCTGAAGACGAAGCAGTTTTGTTGAAACTGAATGGATTTCTAGGCAAACATCAGAATCAGAACAAGCGGGTGACACGTATCAGTGATGCGATAATACCTGATTCAGAATTTCCCCAAGTTGATGTGTCATTGGAAAAAGTACAGGTAGAAATCGATAGTAATATTCCTAAACTCACGGAAATCGTGGTTTTGTGTTCATCGCCTTTACGAAAAATTCTGGATAACGCGTTGGAAGAAGTGAATATAGACATGAATGTTACAGATCGGGGTGCATTAACCCGAGCACTGGAGAAGCGTTTAGCTATTCAGGATGAATGATTTTGTATTAGTTTCCCACTATTCCATCAATCCTCACATGATGGAATAGTGGCTTGTACAAGCATAGCGTTATCTTTTGTGAGAAAGCCAGCTTGTTATGTGCATAGACGTCATCGAGACGTATCAGGCAATAGCACTGTACCCGAAAATCGGCCGTATATCCCCATATACGTATAGACTCCATCCGCTATAATGGCGGACTTTCAGTACCATTACACTTAATTTTTATGGAACTTGCAAAAAGTTTTGATCCCAAACAAATAGAGAATCGTTGGTATGCGATTTGGGAATCAGCTGGTTATTTTAAGCCAACAAACAGTGGTTCGAACGCAGCTTATTGCATAATGTTGCCGCCGCCAAATGTCACCGGCACATTACATATGGGCCATGCCTTTCAGCATACTTTGATGGATGCTCTGACGCGCTATCATCGTATGTTAGGTGATCAAACATTATGGCAACCTGGTACGGATCATGCCGGAATCGCTACCCAAATTGTTGTTGAACGACAATTGGACCAACAGAATATTAAGCGGCGTGATTTGGGGCGCGAGGCATTTGTTGAACGCGTATGGAAATGGAAAGAAGAATCTGGTTCCACCATTACCCGACAAATGCGGCGTATGGGAACTTCCTGTGATTGGTCACGTGAATGCTTTACGATGGATACGGTATTGTCCAGCGCAGTAACTGAAGTTTTTGTGCGACTTCATCGTGAAGGGTTGATTTATCGTGGTAAACGACTGGTTAACTGGGATCCCGTTCTACAAACTGCTGTTTCCGATTTGGAAGTGATATCAACAGAAGAGAACGGGTTTATATGGCATATCTGTTACCCATTTGAGCAAGTAGGCGACACACATTCAAGCGATTCAGCTGGTGTAATTGTTGCGACGACACGTCCTGAAACGATGTTGGGAGATGTGGCTGTAGCGGTACATCCTGAAGATACCCGTTATCAGCATATGATTGGCAAACAGGTGCGATTACCTTTATGTGGACGGTGTATACCAATTATTGCAGATACTCATGTCGACCCAAAATTTGGGTCAGGTTGTGTGAAAATTACCCCGGCACATGACTTCAATGACTACCAGGTGGGGCAGCGGCATCATCTTGATTTACTCAATATTTTTACATTGGATGGTAAAATCAGTGATCTTGCGCCGGTTGAATATCAAGGTATGGATCGCTTTGTAGCCAGAAAAAAAATCCTTTCTGATTTAGAAGCACAAGGATTCTTGGTTGAGACTAAACCGCATAAGCTGATGGCGCCACGTGGTGATCGTACAAACACAATTATCGAGCCCATGCTTACTGATCAGTGGTATGTGGCGATGGAAGGATTGGCAAAACAAGGGCTTGAAGCAGTGGCAAATGGTGAAGTTAAATTCACCCCTAATAATTGGAATCATGTATACAATCAATGGTTGGAAAATATACAAGACTGGTGTGTTTCTCGCCAATTGTGGTGGGGACACCGTATTCCTGCATGGTATGACGAAGCGGGGAATATAACCGTCGCGCATAATCTGGAAGAGGCACAACAGCTAGCAGGCAAACAAAATCTCAAACAAGATGAAGATGTGTTGGACACTTGGTTTTCTTCTGCACTGTGGCCATTTTCGACGTTAGGCTGGCCTGAAGATACACAAGCACTCAAGACTTTCTTACCAACATCTGTGCTCATTACTGGTTTTGATATCATATTTTTTTGGGTGGCACGTATGGTGATGATGTCACTGCATTTCACTGGGAAAGTACCTTTCAAGGAAGTTTATATTACGGGCTTGATACGTGATGCAGAAGGCCAAAAGATGAGTAAGTCAAAGGGTAATGTGCTTGACCCATTGGATTTGATCGATGGCATTACATTGCCTGATTTGATTACAAAGCGTATTACTGGGTTGATGAATCCTAAACAGGCTGGATCCATTGAAAAAAGTACACGTAAACATTTCTCAGAAGGTATTCCAGCTTTTGGTACGGATGCATTGCGTTTTACTTTTGCTAGCCTGGCTTCTCATGGTCGTGATATTAAATTTGATTTGCAGCGGTGTGAAGGCTATCGAAATTTTTGTAACAAAATGTGGAATGCCACGCGTTATGTGCTGATGAATTGCGAAGGGAAGGACACGAGTTTAGTTGGTGCCCTGTCACCCGTATTTTCTAATGCTGATAAATGGATTGTGAGTCGTTTACAGCAAGCAGAACTTACCGTAGGCCAAGCATTTGGTAGTTATCGCTTTGATATTGCAGCACGAGAAATTTATGAGTTTGTATGGGACGAGTATTGTGACTGGTATGTGGAGTTTGCCAAAGTACAGTTAAATGATGGTGATGAATTAGTACAACGCGCGACGCGCTATACTTTGGTGCGAGTGCTGGAGACCATACTGCGTGTGGCACATCCCATTATTCCCTTTATTACCGAGGAGTTGTGGCAGAAAATTGCCCCGCTTGCAGGTAAAGGAGGTGCTAGTATCATGTGTCAACCTTATCCTGAGTCGAATGTAGCATGTATTGATGAGGATGCAATCAGTAATATCGTTCTACTTAAAGATATCATTAACGCTTGTCGCACGTTGCGTGGTGAAATGAATTTATCGCCTGCACAAAAGGTTCCACTGCTGGCAGCAGGAAATCAGCAAGTTTTAGCTGGGTTCTCGCCTTACCTGTTGACACTGGCTAAACTGTCAGATGTGGAAATTGTTCCAGATGAATTACCCAGTGCGGATGCACCGATAGCCATTGTCGGTGATTTTAAGTTAATGCTGAGAATCGAAATAGATGTGGCGGCAGAGCGTGCTCGCCTGACAAAAGAGATCACTCGTCTTGAGGTGGAAATCACTAAAGCAAAAACTAAACTTACCAATCCAAATTTTGTTGAACGTGCACCAGTTAATGTAGTTGAACAAGAGAAGTCGCGTTTGGTGGGGTTTAATGCAACATTGGAAAAACTAAATGAACAATTACATAAACTGGGGTAGTGGATAGTAAAAATAAAGTGATGCTAAAAAAAACCCAAACTAAAGATATTCGTTTAGGTATGTACATTCACGATCTTTGTGGTGATTGGATGGATCATCCTTTTTGGAAGAAGTCATTTAAATTAACAGAACAAACAGACCTCGATACGTTACTGAACTCTAGTTTAGAAGAGGTATTGATCGATACGAGTAAAGGTCTTGACGTTGAAGCCAGTGCACCAAAAATTCTGCAACCAGAAGATAAGCCTGAGCCACAAGAGGCTGCAAAACCCCCTAAAAAACAGTTGAAAGTATCCTTCCAGGAAGAAATTGGTGCTGCCAGAAAAATACATGCTAAGACCAAAGAAGCTGTTGTTTCTATATTTAGTGAAGCACGAATGGGGAATGCGATTGAGGTTGAAGGTGCGGTATTATTAGTCGATGAAATAAGTCAATCGGTGGCACGTAATTCTGATGCTTTACTCAGTTTAATTAGACTGAAGAATGCGGACGAATATACGTATTTACATTCAGTTGCTGTGTGTACCCTGATGGTTGCATTGGGGCGGCAATTAGGTTTGGAAGGGGATTTGCTGAAACAAGCAGGGGTTGCAGGATTATTTCACGATATTGGCAAAATGGCGATTCCCGGTAAGGTATTAAATAAACCAGGGGCCAGGGCGCTTGACGGATGAAGAGTTTGCTATTGTTAAAGCACATCCGCGAAAAGGCTGGGAAATGCTTAGAGAATCGGGTGGCGTGAGTGAAGAAGGGCTGGATGTTTGCCTACATCATCACGAACGTATGGATGGGACCGGTTATCCAGATAAATTATCGGGTGAAGCATTGACATTGTTGGCACGGATGGGGTCTGTGTGCGATGTCTATGATGCAATCACTTCGGACCGTTGTTATAAGAAAGGGTGGGAACCTGCAGAATCAATACATAAAATGGCAGAATGGAAAGATGGTCATTTTGATGAGACTGTATTCCATGCTTTTGTTAAAACTATTGGGATTTATCCAAATGGTACTTTACTAAAATTAGAATCGGGGCGTTTGGGGTTAGTCATAGAACAGTCAGCCAAGAGCTTAACCACGCCCATCGTGAAAGTGTTTTTTTTCGACACGTGCTGACACGTACATTCCTGTTAAAACGATCGATTTGTCAAAAATATCAGATGATATTGTGAGTGTAGAGGATCCACTGCAATGGAAACTCGATCTGAATAAGGTAACGGGCATGTAATATCCCGAAGCATCAAGTAATGTGTGTTTTGGGTTAGGGAGTTGGTTTGTCCTCAAGTGATTGGAGGATACGTTGCTTTGCTGCCTCAGATAATTCAGAAACAGAGTTTATTTGAGAGTGGCGTGACACCTTACGCAGAAAAACAAGCTGTTGGGTAAATTGAGTGCAGGCACGACATAGGAAAAGGTGAAGTTTTAATGACATATTCTCCCAGAATGATAATTTTTCATCCATAGCGCGCGAAGCGAGTTGACTGGCTTGCTTACAGTTTAACATTTGCTTTTTCCTACGTTCAATCTATCCAATTATTTTTTAAGCAGTGACTGAGGGATAATCTTGCACGATGCATCAATATCCACACATTAGTGGGATTAAGTGTAAATTCCTTACAGATTTCCTCTGTGCTCATACCGTGAATTTCCTTGGCAAGAAATACTGCTGCTTGTTGTGGTTTCAATCTTGATGAGCATTGTTGAAATATTTTCCAAAATGCTTTTTGCTGTAGCGCTGAATCTGGATTAGGAAAAGCTGTGGGCCTGTCGATCCAGCTGCCATTGATCCTAAAAAAATCTTCTAATTGGTCTGCTTTGCTTTGGTCAACTAAATCACCCATCACAACCTCACGTTTTCGTCGTCGAAAATTATCGATCAGCTTATGTTTGAGTATCCCTGTTAGCCAAGTTCTGACTGAAGATTGATTTGCAAAAGTATTTTTTGCAGTCATGGCAGCGAGTAGTGTTTCCTGGACCATATCCTCAGCAAGATGGGTGTCTTTTACGCTTAAAAGCGCATAGCTGAACAAATAGTTACCATGTTCCTCCAGCCATGTTTGTATGCGTAGATCTTTATTATCGGCTGTCATCAAGAAATTCTTAATTGGGGAAAATAGATGTGTAGGTTAGGTGCATTGGGGAAAAAAATAATGCCATAACAGTTTAGCAACCTTTTAGCGTTGCGTCTGTACGAACGGTCTTTATCTACAACAAGTAGTTTGTACTTGCATAGGCGGGCACTTCACCGTTCCATAAGAGCAGAATACGCAGCAATGGCCAGGTTTAGGGCGTAACAATATTTTGCAATGTGTGCATTCATAGAAGTACTGGCAGGCGTTAGTGGGCATGGTTTCCCGCTGTATAAAACTGCAGTGTGGGCAAGTCAAGTCAGACTCCAATTCAATCGTTTCCATGACTTATTCAACTTGCGATTCCCCGTGGTCTTGCCACGGGGAGCATTATAGTTTGTGTTTTTGAAGTCAGCGTAGCGCGCCGTTTTTGGTTTTCTGCGCCGTAATACCCCGCGGTCTTGCCGCGGGGATAGGTGCAGGGCGCGCGGAGCAAATTTATTAAGTTGGTGTTGCCTGAATGATTGTTATGCAAACTTTCTAGGACGCCATCAATCTCTTGTCATGATGGCGTCCATCCTATAGAGCTAGGCGGCTATAATATCATGTAGCGCACGTAATTCTTTAATCATATGACGCTCATCGCCTTTCCAGATACCTTGATTGCCAACATAGATGTCAGCCAGAGAACTACGTCCCATCACACGGCGAATAAAGTTAATAATGGCTATGTCGCAATTAACTATTGGTTTTTGTTAACTCTCTAATTGTACT
>CAXBGL010000074.1:0-13063 GCA_963975255.1 uncultured Nitrosomonas sp.
GTCAACTTACACTTTTTTAATACCCCGTGGTCTTGCCACGGGGTTGTTTATTAAAGAAATTGTGACATAACAACATGAAATTCGAAGAATTAAAAAAAACTAAGGTTCTTTTCGTTTGTATGGGCAATATATGCCGATCACCGACAGCCAATGCTGTGTTTAGACAACTGATAGAAAGTGCTGGCCTCGATAAGGAAATCTTTGTTGATTCAGCTGGCACGCATGCTTACCATATTGGCGACGCCCCTGATCAACGCGCACAAAATGCCGCATTACATCGTGGTTATAAAATGTGCGATCTACGAGCACGCTCAGTGCAACCCAACGATTTTATTGATTTTGACTATATCCTTGCAATGGATAACGATAATCTCGCAATACTCCAGAAGCGCTGCCCCACGCAATTTAGCAACAAGGTTGGTTTGTTAATGCAGTATTGCCATAAAACTTCTTTTGGCAAAGAAATAGCCGACCCTTACTTCGGTGGACAGCAAGGCTTTGAAACCGTACTTGATATGGTGGAAGTAGCAAGTCGTGGTTTAATTGAACATATTTGTAAAGCTAAACAGTAGTAGAGATGATACGATACGATGAATTTGGGAAGGTACGAGGCTATGATCTTCCACATCAGTTTGTCTGATTAAATTAGGGAGTATTATTATCTTTAAACTGGTTCGCGATCACGATTAATTTCCATCCATTTTCGTACGCGATTGGCGTCACCAATACGTGTATTCTTACCCCAAGAATTCAGTAGTACGATTACGATAGGCTTGCCAGTGATTTTCGCTTGCATGACTAAACAGCGTCCAGCTTCATTAAGAAAGCCTGTTTTGGACACGGCAATCTTCCAGTTATTACTACGAACCAGACTATTGGAATTTACAAATTGTAGTTTGTTTTTTCTGTTCCTTGGTGTTACGACATGTTTTGTTGTTGTGGAGAATTCACGAATAATATTATAGTCGTAAGCTACAGCAACCATTTTTGCCAGATCGCGTGCGGTAGATACATTAGCAACACTTAATCCAGTTGGTTCGACAAAATAACTGTCATTCATTCCAAGCTTGTATGCCTTTTTGTTCATGGCCTTAACAAATTCCTGAGTACCTCCTGGGTAGGTGCGACCTAGCGCTGCTGCGGCACGATTCTCAGAAGACATTAAAGCCAAACGTAGTAATTCGTGGCGAGCAAAACTGGCCCCTACTTGTAAACGTGATCGTGTATTTTTTATTTTATCGACATCATCTGAATCAATTTTTAATTTTTCACTGAGCGAAAGCTGTGCATCTAGTATAACCATGGCGGTCATTAACTTAGTGATGGAAGCAATTGGCATGATGTTATCTACATTTTTATCATAAATAATATGATTATTTTGTGTATCAAAGACCATCACAGCATGAGATTTCAAATTTAGGCTATTTTGTTGTGCAAGCGCACTATTTATAAATAGAACACAAAATAAAAAAATTACTTGCTTCATTCTTTTTTCTCCAATCGAGAGAATTAATTTTAATTTTCTGAGCTTCAATATTAATACTAAGAATTGATTTTAAATGTACAAATAGGATGCAAAAGTGGCTTTATATATATGTTTTAATATCATTAATTGTGTGAATTATAGGATAATAAGCAAATTAGTCATTAGAATATACTGGGTGTTAAGGGATTAAGGGGGAAAAATCAATAAGTCTGGCTTATAAAAAGAATGATTCTAATAACAAGCTCCAATTAGCAATGTAACGAGATATAGTATTGAATAATAAAGATAAATTGCTTTCAGCGGTCATAGAAATTACGAGTCAACGTGACCAAGACGCATTGGGTAGCAGTTTGATGAAAATGTTAACGCACATCGTTCCCGTCATGCGTGCATCGCTTTATCGCATATTAAATGAAAATGAGCAACATATTCTGGAAGAAGTGGTTCATCTTGATACGCATAAGAATAATACGGGTAAGTTAGAATATATATGGCGGAATACCCCGCGTATTATTGAAGCAACTGACAGAATCAAACTATGCATTACACGCAAAGAAATTTTTTGGCGTGATAATCATAATGAACAATATTCAAGATTTCTTGCACCAATATTTAACAATGAATTAGTTATTGGCGTACTGATGCTTGAAAGTAAAAAGAAACTATCCAGCTATAACAACTTGATTAGGGACATCATCAAGATATATGAAAACTGTCTTTTTTCCCTTCTTGAAAGTGAACGTGATACGTTAACAGGGCTAAGGAATAGACGAACATTTGATTTACAACTAAATAGGCTACTTGAGAAACAGGATATTGCGGGCAGCAAAAAAATTAAATCTAACGATGACGAACGCCGACATTTAAAAAAGAAGACAACTTCATGGTTAGTGGCGATGGATGTCGATCACTTTAAGCGTGTTAATGATAAATTTGGACACGTATATGGTGATGAAGTATTGTTACAGTTGTCGCGGTTAATGAAAAAAACGTTTAGAGATACTGATTTGTTATTTAGATTTGGGGGGGAAGAATTTGTCGTAATTCTTACCGCAACGACAGGGGAAAACGCTTATCCAGTATTGGATCGATTTCGGAGAATTGTTGCTGACTACGCTTTCCCAAATATCAATCAAGTGACACTCAGTATTGGCTATGCGCAAATCAATTACGACGACTACCCTTTAACAATACTTGATAACGCGGATAGGGCCCTTTATTTTGCAAAGGATAATGGTCGAAATCAAGTGTGCTGTTATGAACAATTAATTAGCGAAGGTAAGTTAAAAAATAAAACTAATTTTAAAGATGCTGAGATTTTCTAAAGCGAAGGAAGTGTGTATTCCTCCCTAAACGAAAGATTTTATCTTTTCAGTATTGTATCTTGTGGTTGAGATAAAGTATTTGGGTAATCTCTGCTGAAGTGCAAACCACGACTTTCATGACGTAAGAGAGCACTGTTAACAATCAAATCTGCAGTGTCTACCAAATTACGTAATTCCAGTAAATCACTGGTTACTCGAAAATTGGTATAGTACTCATCGATTTCTTCACGTAATAATTTAATTCGATGCTGTGCTCGTTGTAAACGCTTTGTAGTACGCACAATACCAACGTAACTCCACATAAAGCGGCGCAATTCATCCCAGTTATGTGAAATAACAATTTCCTCATCAGCATCAGTGACACGACTCT
Source organism: uncultured Nitrosomonas sp. (assembly GCA_963975255.1). Classification (GTDB taxonomy): domain Bacteria; phylum Pseudomonadota; class Gammaproteobacteria; order Burkholderiales; family Nitrosomonadaceae; genus Nitrosomonas. The sequence continues at coordinate 3,182 of CAXBGL010000074.1, forward strand.
CATCCCATTCCGGTATAGCAACAGGGGGAATAGGTGATTGGTTTGAAATCTCTATACTCGCTGCTTGAGCCAGTACTAAACATTCAAGCAACGAATTGCTGGCTAATCGATTGGCACCATGTAAACCCGTATGTGCTGTTTCTCCAATGGCATACAGATTATCTAAGTCAGTTTTGCCTTTTTGGTCCGCAACAATTCCTCCACAAGTGTAGTGTGCAGCGGGAACGATTGGAATAGGTTGCTGGGATATATCAATGCCTAATTCCAGACAGCGGGAATATATATTGGGAAAGTGTTGCTTTAAAAAATCTGCAGATTTATGTGAAATGTCCAAATAAACACAATCAAGTCCTCTTTTTTTCATCTCAAAATCGATTGCTCGGGCAACTACATCACGTGGCGCAAGCTCTGCACGTTTATCATGCTGGGCCATAAAACACTCGCCATTGGGTAGTTTTAGTAGCCCGCCTTCACCGCGAACAGCCTCACTGATTAGAAATGATTTTGCATGCGGGTGGTAGAGGCAAGTAGGATGAAACTGAATGAATTCCATATTGGCAACACGACAACCTGCTCGCCAACCCATCGCAATGCCATCACCTGTAGCTGTATCAGGATTAGTGGTATAGAGGTAAACCTTGCTGGCACCACCCGTTGCTAACACTGTATTATGTGCTGTAAAAGTTTGTACCCTGTCATTCTTTTTATCTAAAACATAGGCACCAATGCAGCGTTTATTGTGTGTCTTGGAACAATCTGGTATTTTGTCACGGGTGATGAGATCAATAGCAATATGATGCTCAAGCAAGGTAATGTTAGGATGATTGCAAATTTTCTCAATTAAAGTTTGTTGAATTGCTTTTCCAGTAGCATCACCACTGTGAATGATTCGACGTAAACGGTGCCCCCCTTCCTGTGTCAGATGATAGCCAGTTTCATTATCCTGGTCACGGGTAAATGATACGCCTTGGTTAATTAACCAGTGGATAGCTTGCGGTGCATTTTCAGTGATATAAAGGGCGATCGCTTCGTCACATAAACCTGCCCCTGCCATCAGCGTATCGTGCATATGTTGAGTCGGCGAGTCTTCATGAGACAGTGCTGCAGCAATGCCTCCTTGTGCCCACTCACTGGCGCTATCACTGGTTGACTGTTTGGTAACTAAGCCAATTTTCTTACTCTGTGCCAACTTCAGTGCAAGCGAAAATCCGGCAAGTCCTCCTCCAATAATAAGTGTGTCAAAATAAAGCTGTTTCATTTGGACTTGGAATTAATCCAGATATCAGAAAATTAAATCATAGCAGACATAGCAGGCTCAATCAGCTTCATGAATACATTCATGTACAAGGTTTAGTGTATAAAATAACGGATTAATGAACTAATTAATATAATGCATTGTCTTTATCGTTGGTTATAAGTAAGTTCCCGAGAGACTTTTGAATAGGTATACTTGCATCGTTATACCGAAAAATAATACTCACAAGGTATAAGGTATAATTTTTTTAAAATCTCAGGGAAAGGGGAGTATGGGTGATCGGAAAATCGATCAACAGTTGGTAGAACGTGTGCAACGTGGCGATAAGCTGGCATTTGATCTGCTCGTTATTAAATACCAGCGTAAATTAGCGCGCTTGTTGTCTCAATTTATTCGTGATTCTGCTGAAGTTGAAGATGTCACCCAAGAAGCTTTTATTAAAGCTTATAAAGCACTACCATCGTTTAGAGGTGACAGTGCGTTTTATACTTGGTTATATCGAATTGGTGTTAATACTGCTAAGAACTTTCTGGTTTCTCAGGGGCGTCGTGCACCCACCTCTACGTATGGGTTTGACAATGAAGACGCGGAGAATTTTGACTCAGGCAGCAAATTAAGGGAAATGAATACGCCTGAAAGTGAACTGATGAGTAAACAAATTGCCCAAACAGTTAATCAGACATTGGAATCATTGCCGGTAGAGCTACGCACTGCAATTACCCTAAGAGAAATTGACGGACTAAGTTATGATGAAATTTCAAATATTATGAACTGCCCGATTGGTACGGTACGTTCACGTATTTTCCGTGCACGTGAGGCGGTATCTGAAAAATTACGTCCTTTATTGGATACTAAAAAAGACAAGAGGTGGTAGTGTGAGAAAAAGTGTTTCAGCATTGATGGATGGCGAACTCGATAATCACGAAGCTGAACTTATCATTGCGACTTTAAAAAAAGAAGGTGATTTACGTGATGACTGGGAGGCTTTTCATTTGATCGGTGACACGTTACGCCGATCAACAAAATTATCTACAAACATTTCACAAAGCGTCAGTACGAAGCTTGCAACAGAAGAACCCACTGTGCTGGAATTTAATCAGTCTAAACATAGAAAAAGTAAAGTATTTAGCTTTGCGATTGCTGCTTCAGTGATCGCGATGGCGACAACTTGGTTAAGTTTGCAAAGCATATATCAACCGCAGCAAACAATTGTTGCTGACCAGTCAAACACAGAAAGAAATAAACCCGCAGGCCCCATTATCGTTTCTACGCCCCCAGTAGTTCATGCTCATCGGCTTGATCCTGCAGAAATGAATGATTACTTATTCGTACACGGCGCATTATTACCGGGGACTACATCAAATGGCCTAATAAACTATGTCCACCCCGTGACATCTTCACAAGAAAGCTATGGTAGATGAGTAGTCGTATACTAGTTATTCTATTCCTGTTGTTGTCAGGTTTTGTTCAAACCTCTTTAGCTCAAAACTTACCTAATTCAACTAAAGAAGCACTTAATTGGCTGGAAAAAATTGCTACCGCGTCACGTCAGCATAATTATAGTGGGACATTTGTTTACTTTGCTGATGGTCATATGGAAACCTCTCGCATCACACATGTTGTTGATCAGAGCGGAGAACGAGAGAAAATTGAAGTGTTAGATGGCATGCCGCGCATTGTCTTTCGCAATAATGATGAGCTGAAATGCTATTTGCCGCAAAGTAAGAAAATCGTAATTGCAAGGCGTTGGTTACGTAAGAACTTTCCCAATCTATTACCACAATCACACCTCAATCTTAACGATAACTATTATGTTAAAAAAGGGAACCGTGAGCGTGTTACAGGCTACGAATGTCAAGTAATTTTACTGGAGCCGAGAGACAACTTACGTTATGGACATAAATTCTGGATAGATGTTGAGACAGGTTTGCTATTGAAAGCTGCTGTGATGGATTCGGATAAAATAATTGAGCAATTTGCATTTGCTCATTTAAAAGTCAATGAAGCCATAGATACTGAATTATTAGAACCCAATCTTTCTATGACATCAGCAGATTGGCATACTACCAATTTAAAGATTACCGTTTTAGACAAAGGTGAACTCGAATGGCAAGTAAAAAATCCGCCAACTGGATTCAAGAAGATTATTGAGATGAAACGTATGCTTGCTGAAAAATCAGTGCTTGTCGAACATATCGTATTAACAGATGGTCTGGCAACTGTTTCAGTATTTATAGAGCCAATTGCAGGAAATAAGTCCTTACCAACCACACCAAAATTTTATTTGAGCCAAGGTGCCATAAATATTTATGTGCGCACAATCAACAATCACAAAGTCACAACAGTGGGAGAAGTTCCATTGGAGACGATAAAGTTAGTTGGAGATTCTGTCTTCAAACAGAATATGCAGTCGCCTATTACTAAAACACTAAAACACTAAAACACTAAAACACTAAAACACTAAAACATTAGAACTTGTCAGTATTCGGACTAATTTGAGACTACAAAATTGTAGAAGTATTCCATGTAGCTAACTTTACGAATTTCTTTAAATCAAATCAATCTAACCACGTTTTCCTACTTTCTTTCTACAACCACTCCGTTTCAACAGGCTCATTGATAATGAATGAATGTACAGCATGAATACTGATACTGTTTTTTCTTAAGTAATTAAGTAATTAAGTAATTAAGTAATTAAGTAATTAAGTAATTAAGTAATTAAGTAATGTATTCAGGTAAAAAACAAGCTGAAGTTGGCGTTGTTAAATACCCATCAATTACCATTAAGGTTTATATCAAGGACAGGAAAATGCGTAAACTTATTGTATTGTTATTACTTATAACCTCACCAACCATTTTTGCTCAGGCCAAGGAACTTCCTGACTTTACAGGGCTTGTTGAGAAACACGGTGCTGCTGTGGTCAACATTAGCACGGTTCAAACACAGCCTGCCACAGGCCATCAGGTCTTGCCAGAGATGCCAAATATTCCAGAAGACTCACCTTTTTATGAGTTCTTTCGTCGCCACATGCAGCCTTTTTCTGCACCCAGAAAATCTGAGCCACGATCCATGGGATCTGGTTTTATTATCAGTACGGATGGCTATATCTTAACAAATGCGCATGTCGTAGAAAATGCTGATGAAATTAATGTAAAACTGAATGATAAGCGTGAGTTGAGTGCAAAAGTAATTGGTACTGATCGTAAAACAGATATTGCTTTGATTAAGATCGAAGCCAACAATTTACCTAAAGTAACACAAGGCAATCCAGAAAAACTTAAAGTGGGTGAATGGGTTGTAGCAATTGGTTCACCATTTGGTTTTGAAAATAGCGTGACAGCAGGTATTGTCAGTGCCAAAGGGCGCTCACTGGCACAAGAAAATTATGTTCCATTTATTCAAACTGATGTGGCTATTAATCCAGGTAATTCTGGTGGTCCGTTATTTAATATGGTGGGCGAGGTGGTGGGTATAAACTCACAGATATATAGTCGTACAGGTGGATTCATGGGATTATCCTTTGCCATCCCGATTAATGTAGCCACTGATATTGCAGAACAATTAAAAGTCAGTGGCAAAATAAGTCGAGGCAGAATCGGTGTAATGATACAAGAAATGACAAAGGAATTAGCTGAGTCTTTTGGACTCTCAGACAACAAAGGTGCATTAGTCGTTTCAATACAGAAAGATGGCCCGGCAGACAAGGCTGGTCTAGCGGTGCGGGATGTTATTTTAGAGTTTGACGGCGAGGATGTTGCGACTTCTGCCGATTTGCCGCGTATTGTAGGGAACACAAAGCCAGGTTCAGAAGTATCCATACAACTATGGCGTAATGGTTCAAAAAAGAAAATTATGATAAAGGTGGGTGAGCTTCCATCAGATGAACGCGAAGAGGGTCATAAATCAAAACAAAGCAAGCAACCTGATACTTCAAATCGACTCGGACTTGCATTGAGTGAGTTGACAACCAGTCAGAAAAAACAATTAGATGTGAAGGGTGGATTACTGGTCAAAGACATACAGCCGGGTATTGCAAGTCAGGCAGGCATACGTTCGGGTGATGTAATTCTTGGATTTAACAATAAAGACATTAAAAGTATTAAGCAATTTAATCGCTTACTGAATAAAGTTAAAACAGGGCGTAATATTGCATTATTGATAAGACGCGGCGATATAACTACGTTCATTACCATGAAAATAGAAGATAACAAAAAAAAATAATGTGACGATGACTGAATCTACACTAATAGTAACGCTAGTAGTGTATGGTCGTGAGGATTGTCATCTTTGTCAGGAAATGATACATGCTCTCCATCAATATAAAGAGAAAGAGCAGGTATCATTTCATCTTGAAATTAGTGATATAGATAGTCATCCAGAGCTGGTAGAACTTTATAATGAAAAAGTACCTGTATTGATGGCACAAGCAGATAACAAGGAGATTTGTCATTATCATCTTGATTCGTCTGCTTTGGATGCTTATTTTGCTAAAATTCGTTAGAATGCTGCCTCCTGAAATCAATCAACTCTGATACTTTTACCAGAGTTGGTTACTTAATCAGTCCGTATAACTTGTGGCTACTATCTCTGTGAATCCCATTCCCTGATGCAGCATATCCGAAATTTTGCCATTATTGCCCATATTGATCATGGTAAGTCTACCTTGGCCGATCGTATTATCCATCATTGCGGTGGTTTATCCGATCGAGAAATGGAATCGCAAGTTCTTGATTCCATGGATCTGGAGCGGGAAAGAGGCATTACGATCAAAGCCCAAACCGTTGCCTTAAGGTTTAAATCAAATGATGGCAACACGTATTTACTAAATTTAATTGATACCCCTGGCCACGTGGATTTTTCCTATGAAGTTTCTCGTTCATTGGCCGCATGTGAAGGTGCATTATTGGTTGTCGACGCATCACAAGGTGTGGAAGCCCAAACCGTTGCGAATTGTTATACAGCAATCGAACAAGGTGTTGAGGTGGTTCCCGTATTAAACAAAATTGATTTGCCCGCAGCTGAACCGGAACGTGTTATTGAGAATATTGAAGATGTTATTGGCATTGATGCACAAAATGCGTTACGGGTCAGTGCAAAAACAGGTCAAGGGGTACAGGATGTATTAGAAGCATTGATTTTGAAAATTCCGGCACCAAAAGGTGATCCATCGGCACCATTAAAAGCCCTCATCATAGACTCATGGTTTGATAATTACGTGGGAGTGGTCATGTTGATTCGCGTAATTGATGGCGTATTGAAGCCAGGAAATAAAATTATGTTTATGGCCAGTAAAGCAATTCAGTTATGTGAACAGGTAGGCGTATTTATGCCTAAATCCGTAAATCGAGAATCGCTTAGTGCCGGAGAGGTTGGTTTTGTTATTTCAGGTATCAAAGAATTGGATGTCGCTAAAGTAGGTGATACGTTAACATTAGCAAATCATCCTGCTAATGAAGCTTTACTTGGTTTTAAAGAAATTAAACCGCAGGTTTTTGCTGGGCTTTATCCAGTAGAGTCTAATCAATACGATGCATTACGTGCTGCATTAGAAAAATTGAAATTGAACGATTCATCGTTACACTACGAACCTGAGACATCTCAGGCCTTGGGGTTTGGTTTTCGTTGTGGTTTTCTAGGTCTTCTGCATATGGATATTGTGCAAGAACGTTTGGAACGGGAATATGATATGGACCTGATTACAACTGCGCCTACAGTGGTGTATCAGATATTTATGCGCGACGGTACATTAATTGAAATTGATAACCCTTCAAGAATGCCAGAACTCTCTATGGTTTCAGAAATTCGTGAGCCTATTATTACGACAACAATATTAGTTCCAGAAGAATATGTCGGTGCGGTGATGACACTTTGTGTCAATAAACGCGGTACACAAAAAAATATGCAATATATGGGTAGACAAGTTATGTTGAGTTATGAAATGCCGCTTAATGAAGTGGTTATGGATTTTTTTGATAAACTCAAATCAAACAGCCGCGGATATGCATCGCTGGATTATGAATTTAAAGAATTTCGTGCATCTGATCTTGTTAAACTGGATATACTGATTAACAGTGAGAAAGTGGATGCGCTGTCTTTAATCGTGCATCGTAGCAGCAGTCAACACCGAGGACGTGAATTAGCACAAAAGATGCGTCAATTGATCCCACGTCAGATGTTTGATATCGCAGTACAAGCAGCCATAGGTGCGCATATTATTGCAAGAGAAAGTGTCAAGGCACTACGAAAAAATGTACTGGCGAAATGTTATGGTGGTGATATTAGCCGCAAGCGTAAATTGCTAGAAAAACAAAAAGCAGGAAAAAAGAGAATGAAACGAGTCGGTAATGTGGAAATTCCACAGGAAGCTTTTCTGGCAATTTTGCAAGTTGACAATAAATAATGACTAGTAAAAATACTGATCACATAATTTATGGTAAAAAAATAACACTATGTCCTCAACTGTTTGGTATTGCCTACCCGAATTTTCAAAGGATATGAAATGAATTTTCCTTTGATTATGTTTATTTTATTGGTCATTACTGGAAGCGTCTGGTTGTTGGATTATTTGGTGCTGCGACATAAGCGTACACCCGGTGAGGTTGATCCATGGTGGATAGAATATCCAAAAAGTTTTTTCCCAATTATTTTAATTGTATTCAGCTTAAGATCTTTTGTGATGGAGCCATTTAAGATTCCTTCTGGATCAATGATTCCAACATTATTGGTGGGTGATTTTATCCTGGTAAATAAATATAACTATGGTATTAGATTACCCGTTATTAATTTAAAAATAATGGATGTAAACAAACCTAAACGTGGCGAAGTTATGGTATTTCGTTATCCAGAGGATCCATCCGTTGACTATATTAAGCGCGTAGTAGGAATACCCGGTGACAAAATTACTTATCATAATAAACAATTAGTTGTAAATGGAACTGCGGTAAAAATGGAATATGAAGGTGCGTACAAATATGTAGAACCTGGTCTGGGCTATATCTATTCAGAACATTTTAGAGAGTTCTTAGATCCACAGAAAAACCATGCAATTCTAATTAATCAAGATACAGCAGGTATACAAATAGCGGGTGTGCGCAATTTTCCATATCGGGATAATTGTACCTATAATCGATCTGGTTTTACTTGTGAAGTCCCCCCTGATAATTATTTTACCTTGGGAGACAATCGTGATAGCAGTAGTGATAGTCGCTATTGGGGCTTTGTACCTGAGCAAAATATAGTTGGCAAAGCATTCATGATTTGGTGGAATTTTGGTGATTTAAGCCGTATTGGTTTATCAATTGAGTAATGGATAAGAATTTGTTTCGTTAGGAGAAGATAGATGCGTCACAATGCAATGCAGAAACAGAAAGGTGTGAGTATGTCTGGCCTGTTAATGTGGTCAGTAATCATATTTCTTGTTGCTATTTTGGGAATGAAACTAACCCCAGCTTATCTTGAATATGCCTCGATCAATAAGGTATTAAAGGCAATATCCAGTGATCCAAGTCTACAGACGGCACAACCAAGTGAAATACGGCAATCGTTTATGAAACGTGCACAAATAGATAATATTTCAGTTATAAGTGCGAAAGAAATTAAAATCAAGAAAGGAAAAGGGAAAGGACCAAAAACTTTATCTGCTGACTATTCAGTAAAAATACCTTTGGTAGCAAATATCTCTCTGTATATTGATTTCGAAGCTGATAGCAACTAATTTTTGAAATCAATATACAGAGAGATATTTTTTGTAAGGTTCAAGCACACAAGCGATACATGCAAACTAAAAAAGAGACACAGTATGACATTTTTTGCAAAAAAATTAGTTATGTGTTTAATCAACCTAAGCTGTTACATGAGGCGTTAACACATCGTAGTCACAGTTCTTCACATAATGAGCGGCTTGAATTTCTGGGTGATAGTGTGCTGAATTGTGCCGTTGCAGCGTTAATCTTTAAACGCTACCCTGAACTTCCAGAAGGGGACTTGTCTCGACTGCGCGCCAACTTGGTTAATCAACATGCTTTGTCTGAATTGGCATTATCACTGAATCTGGGTGTGCTGATTCAGTTGGGTGAAGGTGAGCAAAAAAGTGGCGGGCATCGCCGTCCGTCAATCCTTGCTGACGCGCTGGAAGCCGTACTGGGAGCAGTCTACCTTGATAGTGATTTTACACAGGCTGAAAAAGTTGTTACAACACTTTACATGCCTTTATTAGAAAATATAAATTCAACAACACCAGGTAAAGATCCCAAATCATTACTACAAGAGTTGCTGCAAAGCCGAAAATTGGCGTTGCCCGAATATTTCGTTATCACGACAAGTGGTGAGGCACATAAGCAAAAATTTAAAGTTGAATGTGTTGTACCGGAATTCAATATCCGCACTATAGGTGAGGGTATGAGTCGACGTAGTGCGGAACAAGAAGCAGCAAAACAGGCATATGAGCAAGTATGCTCACATCGCTAATGGAAAGTAGATACTTACATGGACGTCTACTTAATCTTATCTGTATTAAGATTACTTTAAATAGCAATCATTTCTCAGTATGACAACTCACACCCGTTACCATGCTGGTTATATTGCTATTGTAGGGCGCCCCAATGTCGGCAAATCTACACTGCTCAAT
>CAXBGL010000075.1:0-12925 GCA_963975255.1 uncultured Nitrosomonas sp.
GAGGTTATTGAAGCGATGAAACGAAAAGTCTAGATGGTCACGACTCTCGCTTACGTTTGAATCAAATCAGACTTGGGGAAATGACATCACCGCTATTCGAGTAAACCAGAAATGGCTTTACCTGGCCGTGGTGATTGATCTTTATGCATGTAAGGTAATCGCAATGAATAAATGCACGCAGCATATCTTGATCTGCAATGCACTCGAATGGCATTGCAAAATCGTGGCTATCCCAAGAACATCATTGTGCACAGTGATCATGGTAGCCAATGTTGCTCAAAGTCTTATCAGAAACTGATTGCCAGTTATGAGCTTGCAGTATGAGTGGCAAGGGTAATTGTTATGCCAATGCTGTTTGTGAGAGTTTCTTTTATACGCTGAAAACAGAGCTGGTATATCAACGAAAATATGAAACGCACGAATAAATTTGCTCCGCGCGCCCTGCACCTATCCCCGCGGCAAGACCGCGGGGTATTACGGCGCAAAAAACCAAAAACGGCGCGCTACGCTGACTTCAAAAACACAAACTATAATGCTCCCCGTGGCAAGACCACGGGGAATCGCAAGTTGAAAAATGCTCTATAAATACTCTGTATTTTGGGGACAGATCATAAACCACTGCCAAGCAATATCTACAATTTGGCAGTTTAATTCACTCCGAAATCAACTTTCTTAATTACTCAATATCGGCTTATGGCCGATATTGAAAGCAATACATGATTGGTTTACCCGAAATTAGTTGAATGGACTCAGCTTCGAGTCCTACCTTTTTAAATTTTTTCTTGTGACTGTTTAAAGATAGAAAAATCTAGTTGATGTCTTTGGAGCAGTTTGTAAAATTCTGTCCGATTACGCTTTGCGATGCGTGCAGCCTGCGTTACATTACCAGATGTTATTTTGAGTACACGCACCAGGTAATCTCTTTCAAAATTCTTTCTTGCTTCTTCAAATGAAGTGAACTCTGTTTCTTCCATATTCATTGCGTCTTGTACAAGCGTTGGTGAAACTAATGTTACGGTACTCAATACAACACATTGCTCAATTAGATTCATAAGTTGCCGAACGTTACCTGGCCAAGGTGCACTGACCAACAAGTGCATTGCTTCAGGTGAGAATCCATTGATATCTTTCTCATATTTTTCGGCAAACTGATGGATAAAATGATTTGCCAATAAAGAAATATCCTCGCGCCGCTCTGACAACGCTGGAATAATTAGCGCGACAACATCCAAGCGGTAATAAAGGTCCTCACGGAAATTTCCCGCTGCGATCTCCTCTCTTAGATTTCGGTGGGTAGCCGAAATAATTCGCACATCAATTAAAATGCACTGTGTCGCGCCAACAGGGCGGATTTGTCTTTCCTGTAGGGCGCGCAATAATTTTACCTGAAGTAAAAGTGGCATGTCTCCAATTTCGTCGAGTAATAACGTTCCGCCTTCAGCCAACTGAAATAAACCCTTATGATCACGCACTGCACCAGTAAAAGCACCTTTGGCATGACCAAAGAGCTCAGATTCCAGCAATTGCTCAGGAATTGCTGCACAGTTAACAGCAACAAAAGGACTATCATGTCGACTCGATGCATTATGAATAGCGCGCGCAAACAACTCCTTGCCTACGCCACTATCTCCATAAAGCAATACGCTTGCATCACCTCTTGCAACCAGCTCGGCTTTTGCAAGAATATCCTCCATTACAGCACTTTGTGTAATGATTTTTTCACGCCATTGTTCTTGTGTTTTCTCTGTGCTAGTCGCCGTGGGGGATACATGTTTAAGCGCTTGGCTAATCTGGCCCAATAAAGTTTTACTGTTAAATGGCTTTGCAAGATAGCCAAATACCCCACGTTGCACTGCGGCTACGGCATCTGGAATAGTGCCATATGCTGTCAGAATAATTACAGGCAGCGATGGGATCATACGATGAATATTCTCAAATAATGCCATACCATCCATGCCACTCATATGCATATCACTGATAACTAGCTGTGGACGCGACAAGTCTAAATAATTGAGGGCTTCTTCGGCACTTTGTGCTGTGTTTGTTTCATAACCAGCAGCTATTAAACGGATTGAGAGTAGCTCCAACAAATCTGTATCATCATCAACCAGTAGTATTTTAGGTTTCGTTTTCATAGGTCATCTTACACTTAAAGTGTATTTCTTCTGAGAAGATTCTTTTCCATAACTTTAATATCATCAACTTTTTTTTGCAAACTGCTTGCACGTTCTTTTTCTAAACTGATTTGGTGTGATAAATTTCTTATGGTCTTTTCCATACCCTGCTGTTCTGTAAGCAATATGAATAATAGACTCTTGAAACCCTCTAGGTCTGATAGTTGTTGTTTGGATTGCGGCCATTCCTCCAGTAAACTCAGTGCTGTGTCATTATCATAGAAAGACGTTTTAGGAAATAACAGTAATAATATATACCTGATGCGGTTGCCATCACTCTTTTCATGTATAAAACTCTGTTTTGCCATCTCATATTCTACAGCAAGCTCTATTTTGGTTTTTTTATGTAGCAAATTATAATATTGCATTAGCTTATCAAGTTGGCTAGTAATAATTATTTGAGAGGGTAGTAACACCTCAGTAGTTTGTGATGGACTTGTCAATAGGTTAGAACATCCTGTTAGGATGATATGAATTATTAGTAAAACACATATCTTTAGATAAATACAATACACAATTATCCCTCTAGATCACTGACGGGCAAAGTAATACGAAAATGGGCACCTACTGCTCCGGCTCGTTGCATCAACTCAATATCGCCCCCATGTGCCAACGCATATTCACGCGCGATAGACAAGCCAAGACCTGTACCTTTAACATGTGCATCAGGCACACTACGTCCCTGATAAAAAGGATCAAATATCCTATCTTGATCATCTTTATGTATCCCCACACCTGCATCAATTATATCCAATTGGACTGTCTCTTCTTCTTGCCTTCCATTGATTGCTATACAACCACCTAGCGGCGAAAATTTCACTGCATTTGTTAAAATATTATCAAGAATAATTTTAATTTTATCAGTATCACATTCTATAGTCAGATCTGGATAAATTTGGTTAATTCTTAGCTTCTTACTCATTATTGAGAGATTCTGGTTCTTCAATACCTCATCGACAATCTCCACCAACTTTACCTTATGTTTAACAAGTGAAGTTTTTTCGGCCTGAATAGCGCTGTAGTTTAACAAATCTTCAATCCGCTTTTGTAATTGTAAACTGCTACTATGCAAGATATTTGCAATCACCTGTTGTTTTTTAGTAAGTTGCCCCGTTACGCCTTCAGCAAGCAAATCGGCACCTTCACGTATAGCAGTCAGTGGTGTTTTCAGTTCGTGAGAAACGTGCCTGAGAAATTGGATTTTCTGCTCTTCCAATTTTAACAAACGACGACGCATCCAATCTAAACGTTCCCCCAGATATTTTAAATTCTGAGGACCACCAACACTTACTGGTTTGGATAATTCTCCTTGGCCCATCTCATGAATAGCTTCATCAATTTGTCGAATCGGACGTGCAATCAAGACTGAAAAAATAAGTGCAAGTAGTATGACAAATGGAATTAAAGCAAGTAATTGCCATTCAACAGTAGTGCGAGCATCCCCGGCCATCTCAAGCATTGCATTTACTTCACTTCCAATAAATTTTTGACCCATTGTAGAAAAGCTATGCGCTGATTCTAATAAATTAGAAAAGTTACCAACTAGATCACGCAAATTTTCTGGTGTCTCAAGTATGACCAATAATTCCTTAAAAAGATTGGCTTCTGATAAACGTATTTGCTCCAACAATAATTTCTGCTCAGCATGTATGGCAAGTTCTAAAAGTTTTTCAGTTGTTGTTTCAAAGTTCGTATGTGCACGAAAATAGCCTTCAAGCAATGACATATCGCCTAAAATAATTGCCTGTCGAATACTCCTTTCCATAGCAATAATTTCATCCACTAAGACGCGATTTCCGTGTGTGGTTTGTGTTGCGTGATATACAGTATTGCGGCTTTGTTCAGCAAGCTTATCAATTGTCATTGCACTATTTATTAGAGCACCAATAAGAGGCAAACCAACCAGCGAGAACCCAAACAAAATTAATGTTAAAAAAGATTTGGGATAACGCTGTCTCTGCATTGGCGCTGACTTACTAGAATCAATACCAAGTTCAGCGGAATCTGTATGAACATGCATGACACTTATCCTTTTATTCCTGTGGCTTGCTAACTATCTAATACTGAAAGCCTGCGAACTTAAAACTGATCTACTATATGACCTGCTACACATAATGCATGAAACTGTATATATTAACCTGATTTTGTTGAAAAAAATCACTATACACATCAAGATCGAGTCAAATCACCCTCCCACTTCTATCATTTACTTACCGCAATCATTTAACCTTGTTAGACTCTTGGTAATAGTGGCAAAATAAACTCAGAATTTAAGTCTAATTAAATCCGTTTCTTTATGAGCTTCTTAACTGTTGATTTTTACACCGGAAAATGAACGAATATTCTTTAGGCATGCCAACTCAAAATGGATAAAAGCTAATGCAGCAAATACTGGAGCAAATAAATTCAGCACTGGTATAAACTGCACCATCCCAGTTAGTAATCCTAGACTCCATAACGATAATCGATCTGAAACCAAGAGAGCTTTTATTTCCTCACGATTTGCATGTTCTGACAAAGCATCGTAACGAAACAATTGTTGATTAAGGTATGCCGCCGCGACAAATGGCACAATAACACCCAAACCTAGCACCCACAATGGCAACGTAACAAACCAGATTAACGAAAAAATACTAACAGCTATCAGCACATTAACCAAGCTACCACTGATACTGCCCCCTCGCTCACGTTCCAAACCAGGATAATAACTACTGGCAACTAAATTAACGAGTGCGGGCATTGCGAAAACAGCTGTAATGATCAGGCTAGTAATCATGACAAGCGGTATGAATAATATCCAGTGGATTATACTTTGGATACCGGCAGCGATCCATTCTGGCTCTAAATTCTCGAGCCAATTCTGAACACCAACTCCTGTAAGACCCATAGCGATCCACTCTGAAAAGGTGCTCCAGAAAAGTATGCCTAGTAGCAACCATAAAATACTAGCCGCCAACATTGGCCAAACCATAATCCAAAATACTTTAAACTTGAATAAATCACGCAGCGCACGTGACAACGCATTAAAAATTTGAGACATGTAGTGCTTTCTCCTAAGCTGATGATTGCGTATTGTTTGTAAATGAATGCTTATTATTAAAGTTCACTTTGTAAACTTTTATATGTCTATTCCAAGTGGCCGTTCTAGCCATTAGCCCAAAGTGATGTATAAACTTGATTCAACCAAATAATTTTTTCAATTATCTTCATTAATTAAAAAATTAAGCTTTCTTGGTCTATCATATGAGCATGGAACAAATTTTTAATCATTTGAAGCAAATAGTCATTCTATTCACCAAGAAAAATTTATACAAAATAAATTATATAAGTATTTAGGCTAAAGTTTTTCTCATCGAAAGGTCGATAATTCTCAAGAAGAAACTGATTAAAAGGAAAATAAAGTGAAAATAGATAATTCATCCCAGCCCGTAACAAATATTTCTGTCAATGACGGGAAAAGGCGAGCTGACATAGCTCCAAGTTCAAACTCAGGTCAAGCGCATAAAGACACAAATGTACACATAAGTCCAAATGCCTCACAATTACAATCTACTGATAGTGGCATTGTAAATACTGCTCGTGTACAAGAGATAAAACAAGCGATCAGTGAAGGAAACTTTAAGGTAAACCCCGAAGTAGTTGCTGATCGTCTACTCGAAACAGTCAAAGAGTTAATTCAGTCAAAGAAAGGTGATATTTAATGCATCAGGCCCAACATAAAACTGACTTTGTCGCTAGCTTGAAGGATGAGCAGGCTGCTGTTAATGCATTCATTGAGCTCCTAAAAAAAGAAGAAAATGCCCTAATTAAGGTTAACATGGAGGATGTGGATTTTCTTGCATCAGATAAAGTCCGCATGATAGAAGTACTGACAAATTTTAGTAAACAACGTTGCCGGCACCTAATCTCTCAAGGACTTCCTCCAGACAGTACCGGTATGGATGCATGGCTCGCGAAACAAACGTCACATGATGATGTAAATGCCATTTGGACAGAATTATTACAGCTGGCACAAACCGCACAGCAGCTTAACAATACTAATGGCACTATAATTTCGACACGATTACAGCACACTCAACGTGCATACGCTGCCTTACAGTCTGCAGCTGGCAACATTTCATTATACGGTCCTAAAGGTCAAGCATTTGGTATTGATCACGGGAGTATCTCACCAGCTGGTGTTTAAATTCAATCTACTCCGTTATTTCTGTTTCCGAAGCAAAACTCACTGGAATTTCAGTTATTTTATCAGGTTCAGCGGACAAAATCATCACAGCTACGCGTCGATTTCTCTTTCTTCCCTCTGATGTATCGTTGGATTCTACTGACCGATTTTCACCATACCCTAGTGCAGTCAGTCGATGTGGGGCAACTCCATTTTCCACAAATAACCGTATAACGCTACTTGAGCGAGCAGTCGACAGTTCCCAATTCGATGGAAAATTAGTCGTACTAATCGGCATGTTATCTGTGTGCCCTTCAACATGAATTTCATGTTCATGATCCTTCACAACATGTGCAACGGCACGTAGCGCCAATAGCGAACTTTCTTCAAGTTTAGCTTGCCCTGGTGAAAACAGAACGCTGGCATTAATCTCTACAGTAATACCTTGTATGCTCTGTGTAACTCTGACTTTTCCATTTTGTATCAAAGGCGCTAACGCTTGCAAGATATCTTTGGCCATATGCTTCATTTTCTCTTTTCGCTCAACACGCAAAACTTTCTTCTCGTCTGTAATTATTTTAGAATCGACTGGTATTGGCTGCTGCATGGCAATGGGGGACAAAATTGGTGAAGACGATACAACAGTTTCTGTTGATTCATTGTTGAACGCATTAACTAATGAATCACTTAAGACTTGATATTTGTTTTCACTGACAGAAGAAACTGCGTACATCACAACAAAAAAAGCAAATAAAAGCGTAATGAAATCCGCGTAAGAAACAAGCCAGCGTTCATGATTCTCAGAATACTCATCCTGTATAACACGTCTTTTTCTACTCATTAATAGTTTTTCAAATTTCTCGGAATGTAAAAATTTCTAACACAGATAGGTTTCAAATAAAGTAACCATTTAATCGGCTTTCTAACAACCGTGGGTTCTCCCCATTGGCAATAGCTACTAGCCCATCAACCAGTAATTCACGCATAATGACATTCTCGGCAATAATACTTTTTAGTTTGTTTGCAATCGGTAAAAAAACCAAGTTAGCAAGACCAACGCCATACACTGTGGCTACAAAAGCCACAGCAATACCACTACCCAATCGGTCAGGATCCGATAAATTCTCCATAACATGAATCAGACCCAGCACTGCTCCTAAAATACCAATAGTTGGCGCATAACCACCTGCAGCTTCCCACACTCTTGCTGACTGACGCTGGTATGATTCTATGGCAAAACTCTCTATTTCTAGTGCTTCACGCAATTTCTCTGGCTTACTCCCATCGGCAAGCAGCTGCAACCCCTTTTTTGCTAGCGGATCAGATGCCATTTGTGACTGAGATTCAAGTGCCAATCTACCATTTTTACGTGAAATATAGCCCCACTTGATAATCTGCTTAATTAATTCTTGTGATGACCGTGAAGGCGGAAAAAATACCCATGCACTCATTTTCAAGCCATTAACAAAAACCTTAATTGGACTCTGCAACAAAACTGCCCCTATGGTGCCACCTATTACAATTAGAAAAGCTGCCGCCTGTAATAAAGACTCAATATGTCCACCTTCAAGCATTTGTCCACTGATAATGGCAACCAATGCCAATAAAATACCACCAATACTATTGAAGTCGATTTTTGATGTTTTATTCATCAAGTACCTCTCTTAGATATTTTTTAATCGACTGCGTAAACGTGCCACAGCTTGTGTATGGAGCTGGCATACCCGTGATTCACTAACACCCAATACTTCACCAATTTCTCGTAAATTCATTTCTTGTTCATAATGCATACCCATAACCAATTTTTCTCGCTCAGGTAAATTATCTATAGCTTTAACCAGCATCTTTCTTAAATATTCGTCTAACAATGCATTCAATGGATTGTTTTCTGTATCGACACATAAACGATCTAAAAATGGCTCTTCATCATCGCCCTGAAAATCCTCGTAATAAATTAATTGCGCACCACGTGCGTTTTGTAACGTCAAATAGTATTCGTCAAGTGGTATATCTAGCTCGTTTGCAAGGTCCTGTTCACTTGGTGCACAACCCAAACGTTGTTCAAGCGAACTGACTGCAGTTTCAATTTGACGCATTTTTTTGCGTATACTGCGGGGAAGCCAGTCAGCCTCGCGCAACTCATCTAAAATAGAACCACGTATTCTTTGCGCCGCATAGCTTTCAAATTGTCGCCCATACGAACCCTCATAGCGGTTTATCGCATCAAGTAAACCAATCATGCCTGCCTGAATAAGGTCATCCACTTGCACGCTAGCGGGTAACCTTGTCATCATGTGATAAGCAATACGTTTAACTAGTGGTGTAAATTCAACAACAAATTGTTCTTTATCTATAGTTTTAGTTCCAGTCGCAGTATACATATGTCATTACACCGTAAAATTTGCCATATCAAGATGGCTGGTACGAATAAGTCGTTGCATAAAATTTTCGACTCCCCCGCTATAATCATCAAGACAAGCAGAAAACAGTACATTTTCTGCCAATTGTCTAAAACAAATAGTGGATTGTGCTGCTGGGAAT
Source organism: uncultured Nitrosomonas sp. (assembly GCA_963975255.1). Classification (GTDB taxonomy): domain Bacteria; phylum Pseudomonadota; class Gammaproteobacteria; order Burkholderiales; family Nitrosomonadaceae; genus Nitrosomonas. Next base: position 8,881 of record CAXBGL010000075.1, read on the forward strand.
GCTTTAACTACGGGTTTACACAGCTGCGTAGCACGACGTAATTTCTCGTCATTTTGGATATAACCAATAAAATTGAGTGAAACAGAAAGATATTGGTGTGCTACAGTTGAAATGTTGTCAAAGATTGCTTGCGCATCATGCTCTGACTCAGCTTTATTTACCAGAACAAGAAAGTCTTGTTTTGCATATTCCTTACTCATAATCTTAATGAGTGCATAGGCCTTAGTGATAGATGACGCCGATCCTGACAGTACAATGAGAACCTGCTGAGAAGCCAAACTTAATGGCAAAACATGGCTCGTACCGCCCATGGCGGTATCGACTAACACGACGTCTATCATATCCGTTAATCGACCAAAACAATTTATCAGCCAATCTTGCTCTGTAGCATTAAGCTTCGCTAAGGAATGAATTCCACGCACTGCTGACAATACGGATATATTGTCGGGCCCTTGCAAAACAACTTGCTCTAATGTTTTTTCACGGTTAATAACGTGAAGTAGATCATAATGTGCTTTAAGTCCTAAATTTGTATTAACATCATTATGACGTGAATTCTCATCAATAATTAATACTCGCTTGCCATTTTTTGCTAACTCCATCGCAAGGTTTACCACAATGCTGGTTTTACCTACACCTGTTCTACCTCCTGCAATTGTGATCACACGAACTGAACCATTGGTTTGGAATGCTGCCAGCCCTCGTAACCCAGCTGCTTGATCCTGCATGGTCCTAGTCATAATTCGCTCCGGCGTATACTCTGGTCGGATCATGGTGTGTACTACTGCTATTAGCCATAATCAAAGCAAACTCAGCATCCTTTAAAGAAAATGGAGAATTAGCTGGTACAGATTTAAAGATACTGTGTAATAAATGTCGCGTATTCGCTGAATGAATATCTTCAGGCACCTTTTGGCCATTAGCTATAAAATGTAGTGTTAACTTGTGGCGGATTACCACATCGAGTGCTACACCCATACTGGCTGCTTCATCCACTTTTGTAATGATACAACCACGGTTACCTTTGCTTTGGTATGCCGCAATCACTTCATCAAGTGTATTACCGTTACTGGTTGCGCTAAGTAGCAACATACGTTTTACATCTGTACCGCAGTTAGCTAGCATAGCCGTTTGTTCTGCAACCATCTGGTCACGTTGACTCATCCCTACTGTATCAATTAAGACCATATGTTTATTTTTCAACTCAGATAGCGTGAGTTGCAAATCATCGGTATCTTTGATCGTACGTACAGGGATACCCAATAGCTTGCCATATATACGTAGTTGCTCATGACCGCCTATCCGATAACTGTCAGTAGTTAGCAATGCCACCTTGTCCGCCCCGTGTCTGATCACACAACGGGCAGCTAATTTTGCGGTAGTCGTTGTTTTACCAACACCAGTAGGCCCTATCAATGCATAAACACCCCCTTGCTCAATCATTTCATCGCTTGCTACCGTACGCAAATTAAATGCCAACGCCGACATCGCCTGTTTAAGACTTTGTGCGTAATTCAAATCGGACGATAACTTATCGACTAAACGCCGTGACAACAGTGGACTAAAACCAGCGCCCAATAAAGTACGAAGTAGCTTCATTTTTTCTGGTTTTCGTTGTGTAAAATTCCCCCATGTGACCGTTGCCAGCTGATCTTCCAGAGTGTTCCGCATGGCCTGAATCTCACCAATGATATTACGGGCTAATGCGCCTGAAAGGACATCATCAGAAACACGCTTAGTTTGCTTCAACTCTGGTTCCGTGATTAATGGTGGTGCAACAGGAAGGATTTCTCGTTTAGGCTCATAAACCATATCATCAGCTTCTGGCATTCCAACTAAAGTTGACATTTCAGTATCAGCCAACGCCATAATTTCCACACCACTTTCTGTCTGCTTATTCGACAAAATTACGGCATCATCTCCGAGTTCTTCTTTTACATGCCGCAGTGCTTCACGTGAAGTAGCTGCTAAAAACTTTTTGACTTTCATTTATTCCCTCCTACAACGGAAGTTATCTTAATTTTTCTAGAATCAGGAATCTCTGAATGGGAAAGTACGCTTAATTGAGGTAATGCACGACGCAGGAATCGCGCAAGTAACACCCGAATTGCGCCAGGTACCAACAATACAACGGGTAATCCCAATTGCTCTTGGTGTTGCGCCGCAACATTGGCTTCTTTCAATAAAGTATCCGCAAGCCCAGGTTCTATCCCTGCACCTACTGATACACCTGACTGTATCGCTTGCGTTAGGACATTCTCCAATTCGTGATGTAAATTCATTACTTGAAGTTCTACCCCTGCTGGGAAATACTGCTCTACAATGGCTCGCCCCAGCGCAATACGCACAACAGAAGTCAGTTCTTCGGTATTCTGGGTACGGCCCGCATGTTCTGTCAACACATCGATAATGGTACGCATATCACGAATGTGTACACTTTCTTCAAGCAAATGTTGCAAAATATTTTGCACTGTAGAAAGTGGTAGTAGCTTAGGCACCAAATCTTCAATCAACTTAGGTGTTTGCTGACTTAGATGATCTAATAATTGTTGCAATTCTTGCCTTCCAAGCAACTCTGCAGCATGATCATGTATCAAGTGATTGATATGAGTTGTTACCACTGTACTTGCATCGACAACGGTATATCCATTCGTTTGTGCCTGTTCACGTAAAGCAGCTTCAATCCATACTGCAGGAAGGCCAAACGCAGGATCACTCGTTACGGTTCCAGGTAACGTCAGCGTTACCCTACCTGGATTAATAGCCAGATACATACCACTATATGACTCACCATGCCCAATAACCGAGCCTTTTAGGGTTATTCTGTAGGCATTGGGTCGTAATTCCAGATTGTCACGTATATGCACAACAGGGGGTAAGAACCCAATTTCTTGCGCAAACTTTCTTCGAATTCCATTAATTCGTTTCAATAAATCACCCTGTTGAATTTTGTCAACCAATGGAATTAAACGATAACCAACTTCGAGGCCCAATGTATCAATGGGCGTAACATCTTCCCAACTTGCATCTTGTGTTTCAATCGGTGCTGCTTCAGGTATTGTAAGTTCTGCAACAGCAACAGAACGACGGACAGTCATAAAATATGCGCCTGTTCCAATAAGCCCAGCTAATAAAAGAAATACAAAATGAGGCATGCCTGGAACAAGTCCCATAATGCCAAGAATACTGGCCGTTAATATAAGTACTTGCGGTTGTTTAAATAACTGCCCCAATACCTGCTCACCAATATCCTCATCAGTTGTAACTCGACTGACAACCAGTCCTGCTGCAGTTGAAATAACTAGTGCTGGAATTTGTGCAACCAATCCATCACCAATTGTAAGCAATGTGTAATTCCTAGCAGCAGTACTGAGATCAAGATCATGCTGCAATACACCCACGATCAATCCACCAATTATTGTAATGAGCATAACCATAACACCTGCTATCGCATCACCGCGTACAAATTTGCTAGCACCATCCATCGAACCATAAAAATCGGCTTCTTGAGAAATATTGGCTCTGCGAGTGCGGGCCTCTTCCTCACCGATCAAACCAGCATTGAGGTCAGCATCAATTGCCATCTGCTTACCTGGCATTGCATCAAGGGTAAAACGTGCACTCACTTCAGCAATACGACCAGCTCCTTTCGTAATCACTACAAAATTAATTACGACTAGAATAATGAATACAACCAGGCCCACTGCATAATTGCCCCCTACCAAGAAATGTCCAAATGCTTCAATCACTTTACCTGCCGCATCTGGCCCCGTGTGCCCTTCCAACAATACAACACGTGTTGAAGCCACATTAAGAGACAAACGCAGCAATGTAGTGATCAGCAAAACCGTAGGAAAAACTGCAAACTCAAGAGGGTTCTTGGTATAGAGACTGACCATTAACACAATAATTGCCAGCGCTATATTGAATGTAAAAAGCACATCCAGTATGAATGGTGGCAAGGGCATCACCATCATGCCCAAGAGCATGATGATCAGTACCGGACCTGCAAGACTTTTCAAGTTAGTGCTGGCCATATAAGAAG
>CAXBGL010000076.1:0-12825 GCA_963975255.1 uncultured Nitrosomonas sp.
GGTGTTACCAGTAAACGGCCTTTTGCCCATCTTGCGGTGGGTTGGGTTTTAGTGGATGCACTTTTTTGTGCAGCGTTTGATTGTTTCTCTTGAGCAATGGCTGCAGGCGCGGCATTACTCAAACCAATATAACCGCTTAGCAGGGCAATCAGGACAAATGCGCAGATAAAGCTGGGGGTCGAACTAGCGTACGTGCAAGAACTGGTAGTGGAAGTTTGAATGTGGTGACAGGGTGGCATGTTAGATTCCTTGTGTATTTATTAGAATTGGCTCAAGCACAAGAATGCATGCTCAGGTATCGCAACTTTGGTTTCAGTTCCCTGGTAGCTCCGCTGTCTAATCCAAGACTGGAAACTTTGCGTCCTCACCTTACGATGAGTTTGCCTTTGTAAGTTAATTACTTGAAGGTAATATATTAATTAATATTGGTGCCTCTCAATAGTTAAGTGTTATAGCGGAATAGGTTCAAAAGAGTTAATTAATTGACACTGTTTTTCGATATAGCAATAATTATGCTGAAATTATATTGTGTTTATAATCAACTGGTTATAAAATGTCTTGTAAAGTTTCTGAAATAATATGTCGTTGAAATTTGACAGGGGTTTTGTATTTAATGATAACTTTATGTTTTTTAATTATATAAAATGTCTTTAGTAGACGACAGATTATGCGGATTATATGGGTCAATTTATGTTGAGCCTGTCGTATAAATGTGGCAAGATCCATTGGAATCGATGAATCGTTGATGGTAATTATTTGAACCCGTTGCTACAAGCTGCACTTGATAAGTATGAGTTTATCCGTGATGTATATATACAGCGGCGGGAGAGTTTGGTGCTGAATGACGGTAGTGAGCCATTGATTAATGAAAATAAGAGTGAGTGAAGTACAGAGTAGTAAGTAAAATTTATCCTTTCCCGAAATTATGGTGATTGCGATGAAATTATATGGATTTTTATTTTGTAATTCATGATTCTGAAAGAATGTAATAGTAATAGTTAGTGTTAGTTAAATTATTTGGTTAAGTATTTGTTGTCTCAGAATTATTAAACTAGATCATTATTGTGTTTAGAAATATTTTCTAAACACAATAATGATCTAGTTATTTATGCGCAGCCTATTACAACAATTTCTGATTGTTACTTTGGTAAAATCATAGTTTAAGTAATAAAAGGATTTTTTGTATGCCGATGGCTTGTGATTTACAAATCTAGGCTATAACGAAGATAAAAGAAATGAAGAAATTTCAATGTATGATATGCGGCTTTGTTTATGATGAGTCTATTGGAGATCCTGAACACGGTATTGAGGCAGGCACTTGCTGGGCGGATGTTCCTGAAGATTGGACATGCCCAGAGTGTGGTGTCGCAAAGATTGATTTTGAAATGCTGGAGTTTGAGTGATGAACCATGAACCAGTAGTCATTATTGGCAGTGGTTTGGCGGGCTACGCCGTAGCGCGTGAGTTACGTAAGCTTGAAAGCGAACTGCCTATCATAATGTTATCTGCAGATCATGGTGGGTTTTATTCTAAACCAATGCTGTCCAATGCACTGTCGACAGGTAAAACACCCGATACCATTCTGAATGGCGATGCAGTAAAAATGGCGGGACAATTAAAAATATCGATCCGTCCACATTGTAGAGTGACCGCTATCGATCAATCAAATAATACAATAATGCTTGACGATGGCGAAAAGCTATCCTATGGTCAGCTTGTTATGGCTTTGGGTGCGGATCAGATTTGTTTGCCATTAGAAGGAAATGCGGCGTCTAAAGTACTATCAGTTAACGATCTTGATGATTATCGTTGTTTTCGTGATGCCCTGGTGGGGAAAAAACAAATCAGTATTATTGGTGCAGGCTTGATTGGTTGTGAGTTTGCTAATGATTTGGTGTCTGCGGATTATCAGGTACATGTAATAGATATTGGTGCTCAACCTTTGGGTCGATTGTTACCGCCGGCTGGCGGCACTTTTATACAGAATAAACTCGAGGCGGTTGGCGTCAATTTTCATTTAAATACATCAACTCAGTGTGTCGAGCAAGTTGGTGAGCGTTTACATCTCACACTTGCTAATGGAGAAACCATAGAGTCAGACATTGTTCTGTCGGCAGTTGGACTGCGTCCACGTACTAAGCTGGCAGAAATGGCGGATATTAAGGTTAATCGTGGGATTGTGGTCAATCAATTATTGCAGACTCAATCTAACAATATATATGCATTAGGTGATTGTGCAGAAGTAGAAGGTAAAGTGTTGCCATTTGTTATGCCTATTACCCATGCTGCACGTGCCATGGCGGCGACCCTCGCAGGTAACCCAACGCCTGTACATTACCCTGCCATGCCAGTTCTGGTAAAAACACCTGCTTGTCCAACTGTGGTATCGCCACCTGATTTTAGTATCAGTGGTGAATGGCATGTTAATGTGGATCAGGATGGGGTTAAGGCGCTATTCCAAGATGAGTCGAGTAATTTGCTGGGCTATGCATTGCTGGGTACGGCGACTAAAGAAAAAAACATGCTTGCTGCACAACTACCGCCTGTATTGATGTAAAATTTTTTTTGACAATTGATTGCGCTACGATTTTCCCTAAACTCTAACAAAAGTATTGCTATTGATGAAATTTCTATTTGATCTTTTTCCTGTAATTTTGTTTTTCCTAACTTTTAAGGCTTATGGCATTTATACTGCCACAGCAGTTGCTATTGCGGCTACATTTGTTCAGATTGGTTGGTCATGGTTTCGACACCGTAAGGTGGATACCATGATGTGGATAAGTTTGGTTGTTATTACTCTTTTTGGCGGCGCAACATTGGTATTACAGGATGAAGTTTTTATTAAGTGGAAACCGACTGTGCTTTACTGGTTGTTAGCCATTGTATTATTGGCATCAAGTAGTTTCTTTAATAAAAACTTGATTCGAACTATGTTGGAAAAACAGATGGTTTTGCCGGTAGCTATTTGGCGTAGACTTAACTTCAGTTGGGTCGTGTTTTTCACATTGATGGGCAGTGCTAATCTGTATGTGGCTTTTGGTTATCCTATTGATACTTGGGTAACATTTAAATTATTTGGATCTACGGGATTAATGTTGGTTTTCGTGGTGTTACAGGTTGCAATGTTAGGAAAGTATATGCAAGATATGGATTCATCGGTAGCAGAAAATAGTCCCGTTAATGAGCATGATCTCGTCAGTAAATACATTGAAAATAAGCAAGGCAAAGACTTGTAATGCTTTATGTAATAAATGGTGAAGATGTGCCGAATAGTCTCGATAAGCGTCTGGCAGTTCGCCCAGCGCATTTGGAACGCATCAAAATTCTTCAAGATGAAGGACGTCTTATTTTGGCTGGACCATACCCTGCAATTGACAGTCTTGATCCAGGTCCAGCCGGATTTTCTGGTAGTCTCATTGTCGCAGAATTTGAATCATTAGAGGCTGCACTTGCATGGGGAGAAGCGGATCCTTATGTTGTATCAGGTGTCTATGCAAACGTGACGGTGAAACCGTTTAAGCAGGTGTTGCCAGTATAAACTATAGGTGCAAATTTTTATCTTTACTGGTAATCATAGGAGCCAAGTAATGATAATATATGTCATATTGGGTAAGTTGATGAGCAGAGATTCACGTCCGAAGTGTTAAAGCGTATACTCGCGACAAACCCCACATTTATCCAAATCACTAAAAAGGAAACTCCATGCGTCTGACGAAATTTTCGCAATTAATGATAGTTGGTATATTTAGCTTGGTTGCCATGTCAACTGCTCAAGCTCAGTCAACTGCAACGCTAGCTAAGGTAAATGGTAAAATAATTCCTCAATCGCGCCTTGATTTAATGGTAAAAGCTAATGTTGCCCAGGGGCAGAAAGATGGTCCAGAAATGAGAAAAGCTTTGCGTGAAAATATTATTGCCGAAGAAATAATGGCTCAAGAGGCGATTAAGAAGAAACTTGATAAAGATTCTGAAGTAATTGCTCAGCTTGAGTTATCTCGTCAGTCTGTATTAGTCAGAGCATTTCAGGCTGACTACATCAGAAATAATGCAGTAGATGATGAAACTTTGCGCAAAGAATATGAAATCCTGAAAGTGCAGATGGGTGATAAAGAGTATAAAGCGCGTCATGTTCTTGTCGCGAGTGAGAAAGAAGCCCAGGATATTGTTGCCAGTCTTAAGAAAGGTGCCGATTTTAGTAAAATTGCAGCTGCGCAATCTAAGGATGAAGGTAGCAAGGAAAAAGGAGGTGAGCTTGATTGGAGTCCATCCGCGGCTTATGTGCGATCTTTTTCTGAAGCTTTAACAAAATTACAGAAAGGAAAATTTACTGAGGTTCCAATAAAAACTTCTTTTGGTTGGCACGTGATTCAATTGGACGATATTCGTCCCATGACCATTCCACCCTTTGAGGAAGTGAAGGATAATATACAGCAGCGCATATTACAGCGTGAATTTGCAGCAGTCATTCAAGATTTGCGTAGTAAAGCAAAGGTAGAATAGTTTTTTTGTTATCGCACATTCAGTTAATGTCTCCACGAGTATAGTTTTTAGCAGTGTTATGTACGCGTACTTCTACTCGTGGAGCCAACGCACATAACAATTCATAACTGATCGTACCTGCTGAATTGGCAACTTCATCAATGGGTAATCCCTCTCCCCAAAGTGTTACTCGGCTATTTATCTGGGCATCTTCAATTCCGGTTATATCAATAGCGATCATATCCATAGATACACGTCCAATGATCTGTGTCCGTTGGTTGTTTACTAATACAGGAGTGCCAGTTGGTGCGTGACGCGGATAGCCATCCGCATAGCCACACGAGACAATACCGATTCGCATTGATCGATTGGCTTCAAAGAGGCCGCTGTAGCCAACCTTGTCACCCATTTCTAAATTTTGTATTGCGATGATCTCACTTGATACAGTCATAACTGGGTGTAAATCTAGTTCTGTAGCAGTTTTGTTAGCAAGTGGCGATGCACCATAGAGCATGATGCCAGGACGTACCCAGTCAGCATGCGTTGCGGGGTAACGCATAATTGCCGCAGAATTGGCTAATGAACGGGGTTGATTATATCCCGTGGTCACTGTATTAAAACATTGTAATTCCTTGCTAAAATCCGCACCTCCATTTGAGTCACCGGCACTCGAGAAATGTGTCATGAGTGTAATATTGTTAATTGAGGCGTTTGCTTCCAATATACGCAGTACAGATGGAAATTGTTCGGGTGTAAAGCCTAAACGATTCATGCCGGTATTGATCTTTAGGAATACATCCAGTTTGCGATGTCTAGATGTTTCCAGCATTGTTAATTGATTATTATGGTGGATAACAGCAGTTAAATGGTACTGTTCAAACAGTGCCAACTCCATTGTGGAAAAGAATCCTTCAAGGAGTAGGATTGGTTGGCGATAGCCTGCATTGCGCAGACTTATTGCTGCATCTATCTCTAACATGGCAAAACCATCTGCGTGTCTTAATGCATTCGCAGCATTCAGTAACCCATGGCCATAAGCATTAGCTTTGATAACTGCCATGATACGTGCATGAGGAGCATGGAGACGGACTACAGCTAAATTATGTTCTAGTGCAGTGAGATCAATCAGTGCATAAGTGGGACGAGACATTGATTTTATACCCAGAAGGAACGTTATTCATTCTTTCAGCTTTTACTGATTCAACATTTATTCAATCATAACTTTGACTGTCAAGCGAGTATGCTCGTTTAGAACCCTATTTAGTAGAATAGTTGGGGATATTACAAGTATCTGCCAAAGTAGATTCATGGTATAAAGCCACTGCTGAACTACGTGTCATATAAAACAATAAAAATCTCAGAGGGAATAGTTTGAAACGCGGTTTCTATACTATCATGGCTGCGCAATTTTTTTCTTCACTTGCAGACAATGCGCTGCTAGTGATAGCGATTGCATTATTAATAGACTTAAATGCCCCAGCTTATTTGACACCCATCCTGAAGTTTGTATTTGTATTGTTTTATGTGATTCTCGCTCCATTTGTGGGCGCATTTGCTGATGCCATGCCCAAGGGGCGTGTGATGTTTATTAGCAATGCGATTAAGATCATTGGCTGTGGATTGCTATTTTTCGCCGTATACCAGCATCTTGCACTGGCAGCGTATGCGATTGTGGGGTTAGGTGCAGCAATCTATTCTCCAGCTAAATATGGCATACTCACTGAGTTGCTGCCGCCTGAGAAACTGGTTATTGCTAATGGGTGGATTGAGGGATTAACGGTTGCTTCTATTGTTTTAGGGACGGTGGTGGGTGGGGTATTGATTACACCGACTGTTTCAACAGTTTTGCTTGCATTTGATTTTCCTTTTATCAATACAGGTATTGATACTGCATTGGAAGCCAGTATTTTCTTGGTCGCCGTAATTTACGGCATAGCCGCTGCATTTAATCTTTATATTCCCAATACGGGTGTTGATCATCGTTTTCTTAAGAAAAATCCATTGTTTTTGATACATGAGTTTGGTCATTGTATCAAGTTACTGTGGACTGATAAGCTTGGACAAATTTCACTTGCTGTGACAACTTTATTTTGGGGCGCAGGCGCAACGTTACAGTTTATAGTGCTGAAATGGGCCGAAGTGGCACTTGGTTATCCACTGAGTCAAGCGGCACAATTACAAGGTTTGGTTGCTGTGGGTATTGCAATTGGTGCAGTCATGGCAGCACGGCTGGTTTCGTTAAGGCAGTCAGTAAAAGTAATTCCGCTGGGTATTGCGATGGGTATCGTAGTACTGGCCATGATTGCAGTTCAAGACTTGTGGATTGCGATTATTTTATTAATTCTAGTTGGTGGGCTAGCAGGTTTTTTTGTGGTACCGATGAATGCTTTGTTGCAACATCGAGGATATATTTTGATGGGTGCCGGGCACTCAATTGCGGTACAAAACTTTAATGAGAATCTAAGTATCCTCTTTATGTTGTCACTTTATGCTCTGTTGATATTATTTGATGTACATATTTATGTTGTCATTGTTCTATTTGGATTATTTGTATCGGTAGTTATGACATTGATTCTCAAATGGCATTTGCTAAATCAGAGTAAGAAAGATTCTTTACATCTGATCGGCGCACGAAAGGTACATTAATGCACCTCATTATTTAAGAGGCGCTTCTAAAAATAATTTTGATAACTTTACTTAAGTGAGTGATTGCATCGTTGCTCTAGCAAAACATAAATCTTCCCAGACCTTTGATTTCGCAGATAGCGTGCGCAATAGATAGGCCGGATGATAGGTAACAACGAGAGGAATCCCAGAAAACTCATGTAAGCGGCCCCGTAAATTGGAGATGCTCTCATCACGTTTAAGTAGATTCTGGGCTGCAACTTTTCCGAGCGCAACGATGAGCTTGGGTTTAACCAATGCTATTTGTCTTGCAAGATAAGGCTCGCATTGTCGAGCTTCATCTAAAGCAGGGTTTCTATTGTTAGGTGGGCGACACTTTACAATATTAGTGATATAGACTTGGTCGTCACGTTTTAGACCGATGGCTGTCAGCATATTATCAAGTAGTTTTCCAGCTTGACCAACAAAGGGTTCCCCCGTTGCATCCTCTCTTGCACCAGGCCCTTCGCCTATATACATCCAATTGGCGTGTTGATCGCCGATTCCAAACACTGTTTGTGTGCGTGTTTGGTTTAAAGGACAAGCTTTACAGTTTGTTACTGAGTTTATAAGTTTATCCCAATCCATTTTCAGGATATCTGCGTATCGCGCTTCGTCAGTTTTGATGGCAGAAGGTGGTTTTTTATGCTGATTCTTTATATATGAATGTGTCTGCGTGACCGCATGGTTTGCTAAATAATCCGATTTGATCCGCCACAATGGTGTTAAGCCCAGTTCTTTGAGTACTTGTTTTCGTTTTGTGTTCATAATAGCAATTCCATAACAATCGCATCTTCGCGTCCACACATTGCAGGATAATAGTCTTTTCGTATAGCAATTTGTTTGAATCCTGTTTGCTTATATAGATTGGTTGCACCAAGGTTGGACTCTCGAACATCAAGCAGTATTGTTTTTTTATTTTGTTGTTTGGCAAGTTGGATAAAATGTTGTAATAGTTTGCTACCCCAACCTTTTTTTTGCCAATTAGCAGCGATACCAATTGTTAGTATATGTGCTTCGTCTGGGCCGGTAATCATAACCCCATAGCCAAAAAGTGTATCGCTCTGTTCCAATACCTGGCAAAAATATCCAGTTTCGATTGAGTCAGCAAAATTTCCCAGGGACCATGGAAAAAGAAAAATCTCACGTTCAATACATACGACTTGATTTAAGTCAGACGGGCGCATGTTTCTGATCAACGGCATCTGTTGCAATAGGGAGTTCATCGCTCATTTTCCTTTAATGCTACTTTGTTACGTATATATATAGGCGCAGCATTAATTGGGTTAGTGTCTGATCCATCTGTAAACTTTGGGATTGCAAGTTGAGCTATCTCTTGTGCATGTGGATGAATATCTTGCTTGATATGCAAGATATTACCAATGTAGCGGGCAGATAATTCTTCTTTATAGGCATCAAAACCGCTACCACATCCAATCCAATTATCACCTGATAAGAGTGTTGCGTGATGGGGGTGGCAGAGGGTGGGTGCGCTGATGATTTTCCATTTGTCAGCAAATTTTATATATGCGGCATGATAAATCTCACCCATACGTGCATCGAGCGCTGCAATGACTTTATGTTGACCTAATTTCTGTGCCATTGCTTCTAATGTGCTGATACCTGTAATTGGAAGATTAGTGGCAAAGGCTAATCCTTGCGCAACACCACAAGCAATACGTAGTCCAGTAAAAGAACCAGGTCCAGCACCAAATGCAATGCCATCTAATTGTGTTAATGCCAATTCAGATTCTGCTAACGTTTCGTTTATCATTGGTAGGAGTAACTCGGAATGACGACGACCAGCAAGAATCTCTCTGCTAAATATCTTGCCATCAAGAAAAATCGCAACAGAGCAGAGTTCAGTAGAGGTATCAAAGGCGAGAATTTTCACAGTTTTTAAATAGATACAGTATCAGGAGATTTTAATCAAACGATAGTACAGAAAATATTTTTTGTTGGGGGCTTCAGAATTATATCTGCACTGAAATACAGTTTATATTAAGGTCCAGCGCCCAATAGGAATATAATCGATTCCGTAATCAGTTTGTTTTGAATGCACTAGCGTCCACTCATGTGTGCGCCAGCTTTAGATAATACATTGCATAATGAGTTGACTAAAGCAAGCAATTCAGGAGGATGACGAACAGTTTTTGCATAAATAATATGGTTATGCTTCCAGTAACGAATTTCCTCAAAGCAAAGTTCAAAAGTTTGGGCAGTAACTTCTCTGGCAGCCAAGCGAAGGGCTTCAAGGCGATTGATATCACTTTGTCTAAAAATGCGAGAGTTAGATGGATTTTCTGGTTACTTACTTTTTGTCCATCAGAGGTGGATTCCAATAGTTTTGCTAAATGAGCGAACTGTTTTCGTGCTGGATCATTAGGCCAAATGCTGTTTCAGTTCTAATCCCAGGGTATGTTTTAGTCACCCTTATGTTCCGTTCTCTTAATTAAGCATACTACATTCGCTACAATACCTTCTTCTCGACCGATAGAACCTAAACGCTCCGCTGTTTTTGCTTTGATATTGATGTTTTTAGGCTGAGTTTTGAGATCCTGTGCGATGTTGGTAATCATGGCTGAGATATGTGGTGCCATTTTAGGTGCCTGTGTAATAATTGTTGCATCTATATTTACTATTTGATAGCCGTTTTCTTTTAGCAAGTTGTATACGTTACGGATCAAAACGCGGCTGTCGATATTTTTGTAGCGTGGGTCGGTATCTGAAAAGTGTTTGCCAATATCACCCAATGCTGCTGCACCGATTAGTGCGTCACATATAGCATGTAACAATACATCTGCATCAGAATGACCAAGTAGGCCCTTTTCATATGGGATTGTTACCCCTCCAATTATTAACTTGCGACCTTCAACCAATTGATGCACATCAAAACCTTGGCCAATTCTCATTGTACTCATTGGCTTTTCCTTTTTTGTAATATTAATTCCGCTAAAGCTAAATCCTGAGGGTAAGTGACTTTGAAATTATAAGCATCACTGTCTACAAGTTTAGGATGAAACCCCAAAGCTTCTACTGCACTGGCATCATCTGTAATATTGATGCCTGTTGCATTATTGAGTGCTTGTATTAGTAAATGATAACGAAACATTTGAGGGGTTTGAGCTTGCCACAAACCTTCTCTTGATTCAGTATTCGCAATCCGATTCTGGATGTCGCAACGTTTTAGTGTGTCTGCTACAGGGATAGCCAGTAGTCCACCAATTTCATCATCTTTTAATTCATTCATTAATTTCTCAAGTTGTGTTGTAGTTAAGCAGGGTCGAGCAGCATCATGTACTAGTATCCAGTCATTGGTGTTGATTGAACATTTTTTTTGCGCCATATTAAGGCCGTTTAAGACGCTTTCTGCGCGTGTTGCGCCGCCACAATTCAATACAATTAATTTATTTGAAAATTCTGACCAATTATGATTCGACCATTCATTATCATTGGGTGACAGTACTACGAATACATGTGCAATACGTTGAGATTGGCACAATGTGTGTATGGCATGGTGGATCATAGGCTTGTCAGCCAATGACAAGTACTGCTTGGGTAATTCATTACCCATGCGTGAACCAGCCCCTGCTGCTGGAATTAAAGCAAAAAACTTGAACATTATTTAGTTTGTAGTTAATTAATTTCGATATTAAGTCAAAGCTAGAAGCAAATCGGTAATATATAACCGATGGGTGCAAAATAAAAACATGATGACTATTAGGTTTTATTGTGAATATTATCAAGTTGACCAATGGCTCTTAGCTATATTGCTAATAAGGACTGAAATTACTGAAAGCCAATAAATTTTAACTGATTTTCAAATAGCCGTTCGTTGAAAAACAAAAAAAACAAGCTAGCAACTAAATTGAAGCATGATATCGTAGACCTAGAATGCAGAGAGGATCGTATGTCAATGAGTTGTTATATAGCGTGGGCTAACTTAAAAAAACAGTTGAACAAAAAATTTGTACCAATTAAAAACAAGATGGGTGTAAAAATTAAGTATGGTTGAACTGTTTTTGTGTATGTTATGTATAATTTTATTTCTCAATTTTAGGTATTTTTTATGGAAGCGGAACAAATCAACACAATTTCGAATAAACTGGCGGATCTTGATATTAGAGCAAACGAACTACGGGGGTTTCTTTGACTTCGATGCAAAGCAAACACAGTTGGTAGAACTTAATCGGTTGATTGAGGATCCCGTCATTTGGAATGACGGTAAACGTGCTCAGGAAATAGGACGAGAGAAAAAAAAACTGGAAGATGTTGTCGTCACCTTGGAATCAGTAGATCGACAACTACGCGATACGCGAGAGTTGTTCCAAATGGCAAAAGAAGAAAGTGATAATGAAATCTTAGAAAGTATTATTACTGATGCTGGTCTATTGGAAGGACAGATATCTAATTTAGAATTTCGTCGTATGTTTTCAGATCCGATGGACCCAAATAATTGCTTTGTGGATATCCAGTCAGGCTCTGGTGGCACTGAAGCTCAAGATTGGGCGGCGATGTTGCAACGTATGTATTTGCGTTATTGTGAACGACGAGATCTAAAAGTCGAAATATTAGAAGAATCACCTGGAGAAACTGCGGGGATAAAAAGTGCGAGCTTCAAAGTATTAGGAGAATATGCTTATGGCTATTTGCGAAGTGAATCCGGTGTGCATCGATTGGTACGCAAATCCCCATTTGATTCGGGTAATCGACGTCATACCTCGTTTGCAAGTGTGTTTATTTACCCAGAGGTAGACGACACAATCGAAGTGGATATTAATCCAGCTGATTTGCGTGTTGATACTTTTCGTGCTTCTGGAGCAGGGGGGCAGCATATTAATAAAACAGACTCTGCGATACGTATTACGCATACTCCAACTGGCATAGTCGTGCAATGTCAGAATGGTCGCTCACAACATCGTAATCGAGCAGATGCAATGGCAATGCTAAAGTCTAGGTTGTATGAGGCTGAATTAAGGAAGCGTAACGATGAAAAGCAAGCAATGGAAGATTCTAAGACTGATATCGGTTGGGGGCACCAAATCCGCTCATATGTTTTAGATCAGTCGCGCATTAAGGATTTGCGTACTAATATAGAGGTTGGCAACACGCAAAGTGTGTTGGATGGTGATTTAGATAGTTTTATCGAGGCGAGTCTAAAACAGGGTGTGAGGTAAGGTGGCTAATAGAGGAAATAAAGTCAAGAATAAGACGATCATGAAATAGCGTCATCAGCATTAATCGAAACATTGCGTTATTAAGATTTATCAGGCTGCCCTAGGTATGCGAATGTTTCGTCAATTAGGTAATGTAGAATTAAAAATAGAAATGTCTTGACCACTAAGTTGTATTCTGTATAATTCGGTTCTTCGCTGCATGACGCAGGTTTATCATGCAGCTTTGTTCTTTAAAAAAACACAATCGATAGGTGTGGGTACTTAACAAGGAAAGCAGTTTTTTGGTAAATTACAAAAAATTGTTAATAAATTGAAGTACTCGCAAAACAAGGTAGATAAAAGGTAATTCTGGAAACAGAAATATCATATAGTCAAACCAATAACGTCAAGCGAGAGTAATAACAGAATTAAACTGAAGAGTTTGATCCTGGCTCAGATTGAACGCTGGCGGCATGCTTAACACATGCAAGTCGAACGAGAAAGCACCTTCGGGTGCGAGTAAAGT
>CAXBGL010000077.1:0-12800 GCA_963975255.1 uncultured Nitrosomonas sp.
ATAATCCGGGTGTTTACCGTGGACAATGTGCAGAGCTATGTGGTAAAGATCATGGTTTTATGCCGATCGTGGTTGAAGCCATGGCAGCCGATGACTATGCGCAATGGGTTACTGCGCAGTTAGGTAAGTCAGAAGCGGCGGCAGAATCAGCAGCAGCAGATGCCAATAAAGAATTTACACTAGAAGAATTAAAGGCTAAAGGCGAAAAAGTTTATGCTGGTAATTGTGCGGCGTGTCATCAACCAAATGGTAAAGGCATTCCAGGTGCATTTGCTGCGCTAGATGGGTCTGCGCTTGTTAAGGGACCCAAAGCAGCGCATATCGATATTGTTATGAACGGTAGTAAGGTCAATACAGCGATGGCAGCTTTTAGTCGTTTGTCTGACGTTGATCTTGCAGCAGTCATTACCTACGAGCGCAATGCTTGGAGTAATGCAACAGGCGATATCGTGCAGCCTTCAGAAATTAGCGGATTCAGAAAATAAGTAAATAGGAGATAATTATGGCAGCAATACATGGTGACGCACACGGTCACGGACATGATGACCATCACCCCAGCGGGATAATGCGCTGGGTAACAACGACCAACCATAAAGACATTGGTACGATGTACCTTTGGTTTAGTTTTTCCATGTTTTTGATTGGTGGAGCCTTGGCAATGGGCATCCGGGCTGAATTGTATCAGCCGGGTATACAGATACTACAACCCGAACTATTTAATCAATTTACAACGCTGCATGGTTTAATCATGGTGTTTGGCGCCATTATGCCGGCTTTTGTTGGCTTTGCGAACTGGCAAGTGCCCATGATGATTGGTGCACCAGATATGGCTTTTGCACGGATGAATAACTGGAGCTTTTGGTTATTACCTGTAGCAGGCTCCTTGCTAATAGTTTCATTTTTTGTACCGGGTGGTGCTGCGGCAGGTGGCTGGACATTTTACCCACCACTTTCTGTTCAAGGCGGACTGGGTGTAGATATGATGATTTTTGCAGTCCACATCCTGGGTGCTTCTTCAATTATGGGCTCAATTAACATTATCACGACCATCCTGAATATGCGTGCACCCGGCATGACATTGATGAAGATGCCATTATTCGTTTGGACCTGGTTGATTACTGCATATCTTCTGGTTTTGGTTATGCCTGTATTGGCTGGAGTGGTAACTATGTTGCTGACTGATCGCCACTTTGGTACCAGTTTCTTCAATGCAGCAGGCGGTGGAGATCCGGTTTTATTTCAGCATATTTTCTGGTTCTTTGGGCATCCAGAAGTTTATATTATGATTTTGCCTGCATTTGGTATTGTTTCTGAAATTATCCCAACATTCGCACGCAAGCCGTTGTTTGGTTATTCTTCAATGGTGTATGCAACCGCATCCATTGCGATCCTATCTTGTTTTGTCTGGGCGCATCATATGTTCACAGCAGGTATGCCAACAGTAGGACAGCTGTTCTTTATGTACGCTACCATGCTGATTGCAGTGCCAACAGGCGTGAAAGTGTTCAATTGGACGGCTACCATGTGGCGCGGTTCCATGACATTTGAAACGCCGATGTTATTTGCAATAGGATTTATTTTCCTGTTTGTGATCGGCGGTTTTAGTGGCGTGATTTGTGCGATTGTGCCGATTGATATTCAGGTACAAGACACCTACTATGTGATCGCGCATTTTCATTATGTTTTAGTGTCTGGCGCATTGTTTTCTATATTTGCAGGTATCTATTACTGGTTACCAAAATGGACCGGTCACATGTATGACGAGACATTAGGTAAATGGCATTTCTGGTTATCGATGTTCTTTTTTAACCTAACATTCTTTGTTCAGCATTTCCTAGGTTTAGCAGGCATGCCACGTAGAATTCCAGACTATGCATTACAATTCGCTGATTTCAACATGATTTCGAGTCTTGGTGCATTTGGGTTTGGAATTACACAGCTATTTTTCCTCTACATCGTAATTAAATGTATTCGTAGCAGAGAAAAAGCGCCAGAGAAACCATGGGATGGTGCGACGACATTGGAATGGACAGATTTGCCAACACCCGCGCCATATCATAGCTTTGAGACACCTCCTGTTGTCAAATAGACAGAGAAGGGAAACGTATGTCACAAGATGAAGATAATGCAGATTTAAAGCGTAGGAAGACAAGAACAGCGATATATCTGTTAATTACGATTGTTGCACTTTATATAGCAGTTATTTTAAGTAAGTAGAATGGTGAGTAGCAAATCTGAAACCAACGTAACAATGCGGAAAAAATTACTGATCTTCACATTGGTGATGTTTGGTTTTGGTTTTGCACTCGTGCCATTTTATGAGAAATTTTGTGAAGTAACTGGGATCAATAATTTGTTGCAAGCGGACATACCGGTTGAAGAAAGTCAGGTCGATACAAGTCGCTGGATAACAGTAGAATTTGATGCCAATACAAGAGGCTTGCCCTGGCAATTCAAGCCACTACAATTTAGCACGCGAATTCACCCTGGTGAACCAGTAGATGTGATGTATGAAATAAAAAATAACTCGGATCGTGAAATTAATGGACAGGCAATACCCAGTTACAGTCCACGGCTTCTGGAGAAATATTTAAAGAAATTTGAATGTTTCTGTTTTACAAAGCAAACGCTAAAACCAAATGAGGTCAGGCAAATGCCGGTTCAATTTGTAATTGAACCTGAGTTGCCCGCAGATATCAGCACGGTTACTATTTCGTATACCTTTTTTGAACTACCTGGCGGTACTGATGCGATTAACAGTCAATAAGAGGATCAGCGGTGAGTAAAAATAGCGAAAAGCAAGAAAATGCACCCATACTGCAAGTAGCTAAAGCGGTAATGTGGGCGTTTATGGGTATACGTAAAAAAAGTGATCACGAGTTTGATGCCGCAAACCTCAAACCCGTGCAAGTAATCATTGGCGGATTAATAGGCGGTGCGCTTTTTGTAATAAGTGTGTTGTTAGTGGTTAGATTGGTTGTTAGTTAAAAATTCAATAAATCATAATAAGTAGGAGGGTAAGAATGAGTCAAGAATCTGGTCACTATTATGTCCCAGCGCCATCGATGTATCCAATTATTGGATCTACGGCGATATTCTTTATGGGGTTTGGTGCTGCACTGACCATGAATAAAATGGAGCTTGGCTACGGTTTGTTAGCGGTAGGGTTTGCCATTCTCATTTATATGTTGTTTGGTTGGTTTGGAACCGTAGCGCGAGAAAGTGAAAGTGGAAAGTTTAATGCACAAGTTGATAAATCATTCCGCTGGGGAATGAGTTGGTTTATTTTGTCTGAAGTCATGTTCTTTTGTGCATTTTTTGGTGCTTTATTTTACATGCGTAATTTATCAATACCATGGTTGTCAGAAGAAAGTACAGTATTGGGTAGTGATATGTGGGGAGCATACGACGGCACTTGGCCGACAGCTGGACCAGGCACTCACGATCCCTTTACGCCAATGGGTGCATGGGGATTGCCGGCCATTAATACATTATTGTTGCTGACTTCGGGTGTAACCTGTACCTTGGCGCACTGGGCACTTAAGGTAAATAGACGTGGCGCGCTTAAAATGTGGTTATTGGCTACTATGGCGCTTGGTTTTTTATTCCTTGGCTTGCAAGGATATGAATATGTGCATGCCTATAACGATCTCAATCTTAAATTGACATCGGGCGCATACGGTTCAACCTTTTTTATGCTGACTGGTTTCCATGGTTTCCATGTGACACTGGGTGCGATTATGCTGACAGTTATATATTTCCGGTCAGCGGCTGGTCATTTTACACCTGAGAATCATTTTGGTTTTGAAGGTGTGGCTTGGTATTGGCACTTTGTTGATGTGGTATGGTTAGGCTTGTTTATTTTCGTTTACTTAATGTAATAAACAGTTAACAAGCAGTATCTAGCAACATAAGATTCCAGCTTTTACATCAATACGCATTATGTTGGCATGATTACTACTAAGTAGTCATTGATGTAAAAGACTGGGATCTTTTGTTTAAATGTACCCGTAACACAATCAATCTGTCTGCAGTTACACGTAAAATAAGTACTTACTTACATTGGACCAAAACCTCTGTGGCTCAGTAAGAAATGGAGTATCCGTAGACTCGGAAACAAAACAATGACTATACTGGGATACAACTTTAAACCGAAGATATGGTCAATCATTGCTGCTACGGGATTTGTGGTTTTGTTTATTGCGCTTGGTAATTGGCAACTATCGCGTGCCGATGAAAAGAATATGCGGCAGGCGCAGCTAGATCAACTGGCAAAACAACCGATTGTTACACTACCCAGTACATTGGTTAGTCTGAAAGATTTTCAATATCGTCAGGTCGAAGTGCGCGGGGAATACCAGCCTGAACATACGATTTATTTAGACAATAAAACGTATCAGGGTGTAGCGGGCTATCATGTGCTCACACCAGTTAAGCTGGCAAATAGCACCGTACATGTTTTAATCAACAGAGGTTGGGTAGCTACAGGATTAGATCGGGCAATCGTGCCGGAGGTTCCAGTAATTGAAGGGGAAGTGATTGTCACAGGTGTGGCTGTATCGACAGTAGAAAGAACACTGGAACTTTCAGATCAGATTGTAAAGGGTGCAGTATGGGGAAACTTTCACCTTCAACGCTACCAAGATGCCACGGGGCTTACCTTGCAGCCAATTATGGTATTGCAGAAAGACAAAGTAGAAGATGGAATGATTCGTCAGTGGGACAGATCAAAATCGGGCGCTGACAGAAACTTAGGTTATGCATTTCAATGGTTTTCATTGGCAGCAACAACAATCATTATATTTTTAGTATTGAATGTTAAACGAAAAAGAAAAGAAATCGAACAGGCGTAAATTTCTAATATTATTAGCGCTAATGTGTGCACCTGTAGTAATTTCCTCTGTGATGTTCTTGCTAGAATATCGACCAGAAAGTATTAACTATGGTGAATTGATAGAAATTAAGAAATTATCAGGATCAGGAATTAATCAACAGGATAATACAATCTTTCGTATGAAGGATTTGCAAGGTAAGTGGGCGATATTGATCGTAGACTCAGGTAATTGTGATGAGGCGTGTCAAACAAAGATCTACCACATGCGTCAAGTGCGTTTGGTTCAAAATAAAGAAAAACATCGTTTAGAGCGAGTTTGGTTGATTGATGATGACATTATTCCTGATGCAGAATTAACCAAGCGATATGAAGGTACGTTTTTTATTAGCGCTAAGAATAATGAACTGCTTGACATGATTCCGCCCAAGGCGTCTCAAAGAAAACATATTTATATTGTAGATCCATTGGGAAATTTAATGATGCGTTTCCCTGAGAATGCTGATCCGACTAAAATAGGAAAAGATATCAAACGATTGTTGCATGTTTCTCAACTAGAGCACTGAGGAATAAAAAATTATTTTTGTAGTATTAAAACAGAAAACTGTATTCAGTAATAAAAGAACAGAGTATTCAACTCGTACACATCTAGGAGATGAATGATATGGCTACCAGTATAGCTTGGCATGAAACCGCATCGCGGATAAATCAATTTTATAAACTTACAAAACCGCGCGTGGTGTCGCTTATTGTCTTTACTGCATTTATCGGCATGTTTTTGGCTGTTCCAGGTGCGGTGCCATTAAACGCGCTGATATTTGGTACATTGGGAATTGCTTTAGTAGCCGGTGCAGCTGCTGCATTGAATTGTTTAGTTGAACAAAAATTTGACGCAGTGATGGCAAGAACGCAAGGTAGACCCCTCCCTCAAGGGAAAGTGAGTGTATCGGAGACGTTATTCTTTCTAGGTATCGTGGGTGGATTGGGTTTGTTTATGCTGCATCAGTGGGTAAATCCATTAACAATGTGGTTAACATTGGCCACTTTTGTCGGTTATGCGATTATTTATACAATCATCCTAAAGCCGTTAACACCACAGAATATAGTAATTGGTGGCGCATCGGGTGCGATGCCACCGGTATTAGGCTGGACAGCAGTTACCGGAGAGGTCACAGCGGACGCACTGCTTTTATTTCTGATAATTTTTGCATGGACACCTCCTCATTTCTGGGCTTTAGCGCTCTATCGTAAAAAAGAGTATGCAGCAATTGGTATGCCCATGCTTCCTGTTACTCATGGCGATCAATTCACACGTCTGCATGTTTTGTTGTATACCATAATCTTATGTATTGTGACGATATTGCCTTATATAACGCAAATGAGCGGTTTAATATATCTTGTGAGTGCCGTCGTGTTGGATGGTATCTTTATGTATTACGCGATAGAAATTTACCGTAACTATAGTGATCCGTTAGCACGCAAAGCATTTCGTTATTCAATTTTGTATTTAGCACTATTGTTTGTTGCATTACTGGTTGATCACTATTTTTATTTCTAATTCTTGATATACATCGATGCGGCTTAGTTGTTTAGTACTGGTAATATGTGTAGTAGCGATATTTATGGTTGCTTGCGAAAATAAAGTGCAATCAGAATTTATTTCTTCAGATATTGCCGGTGCGGATTTTGCAAGAGACTTTAAACTTCAGGATCACACAGGAGCCATACTTTCATTAAGTGACTTCAAGAATAAAGTGGTTGTGGTATTTTTTGGGTACACGCAGTGCCCGGACATGTGCCCAACAACGATGGCGGAATTGGCTGGGACAATGAAAAAACTCGGCCAGGAGGATGCCGATCAGGTTCAAGTATTATTTGTGACGCTCGATCCTCGGCAGGATAAATCCGAGATACTTGGGCAGTATGTTGCAACATTTGATCCCAGGTTCGTTGGCTTAACCGGCAGTGAGGAAACAATAAAAGCGGTTGCTGACGAATTTAAGGTTTATTATAAAAATCAAATCAGTGACCTATCTGAACAAACTGTGGATCATTCAACTGGAACATATATATTTGATAAAATAGGTAATATACGACTTTATGTTCGCTATGGAAGTGGAGAAGAAACTTTCGTGCATGACATTAAAGCGCTGCTAAATGCGTCATAGAACACATTCCGCAATACGTCATCGTGCTGGTAGCATTTGTCTGAAGAAATAATCCGATAGAAAAATAGTCCATTTATCACAAAAACAATTTTCCAGGGTTCAAAATATTATTGGGATCAAATACTTGCTTAACTTGTTTCATTAGTCCCAGTGTTACGGTATCAATTTCTTTATCGACATAAGCTCGTTTTTCGCTGCCGATTCCATGTTCCCCGGATAATGTGCCGTTCAGTCTAATTACCAAGTCGAAGATGTCATTTAAGCATTGCTCGGCGCGATTCACTTCATCCAAATCGTCTGGATTAATCAGCAAATTAACATGGATATTTCCGTTGCCCGCATGACCAAAATTGACATTGGCTAATTGATATTGGTTACTGAGTCGAGAGAGGCCTTCAAGAAACTCTGGTAATGTGCTCACAGGCACCACCACATCTTCATTTATCTTTTTTGGTGCAATATCACGTAGCAGTGGTGATAAAGCTTTACGTGTTTTCCAGAGTGTCGCAGTATCCTGAGTTTGTGCGGCTTGTAACAGGCCATCTACACGACAAGCTAACAGTATGACTGCAATGGCGTCTGAGATTTCATGCGGTGAGCCATCAACTTCGATCATGAGCATTGCGCGGGAATCAGAGGGCAGCATTTCTGGAAAGCGACCACGTATTAGATTTAATGAGCCAGCATCCAAGAACTCAAGTGCACTGGGGATTTGGGCAAGTGCCATAATTTTTATTATTGCTGTGGCGCAACTTGCCATATCACAAAAATGCGCGGTAATCCCAGCTGTGGCAGCAGGTAATGCTGTGAGCTTGAGTGTTGCTTCAGTAATGACAGCAAGCGTTCCTTCTGAACCAATCAACAAACGCGTGAGATCATAACCGACAACCCCTTTTGTGGTATAACAACCTGTTTTGATGACATCGCCAGCTCCTGTTATTGCTTTGAGTCCTAAAACATGATCACGAGTTGTGCCGTATTTCACAGCATGTGGTCCCCCTGCACTGGTAGCGATGTTGCCCCCTATACTGCAATACGCTGCACTAGAAGGATCGGGCGGCCAAAAAAACCCATGTGGTTTTGCTGCATCCTGAACCGATTGATTGAGTACACCCGGTTCCGCAATAATTATTCGGTTAGCAGGGTCAACCAGAATTATTTCTAACATACGTTCCAGCGATAATGCAATGCCACCCTGCTCGGGTAGGCTGCCTCCCGATGTTCCGGTACCGCGGCCGCGTGGGGTAAGTGGAACTTTATACTGATTACAGCGCGCAACAATGGTTTGTACTTCACGTGTGGCCAAAGGGAAAACAACCGCGTCAGGGGGATAAATCTTGCGGCTGTTATCGTATGCATAGGTATAACAATCAACCGGGTCCGTATAGAAACGATCAGTAGGGAATACAGTATGCAGGTCTGCAATGAGATCAGATGGTAGCATCAGAATTAGAGCAACAGGCAGTCAGGCGGTACACAGTAAAATAAGACTTTGAGTTAGTGGATAAAGAGCATTAATTTAAATACTCAAATACCTTTATCACCTTTAATACCCCCGCTGTAGAACTGGCAATTTTTGCTGCATCGTTTGCTTCTTGTTGTCTCACCATGCCCATTAAGTACACAATTCCATTTTCAGTTACAACTTTTACATGGTTGATTTGAAATTTCTCGATATTAATGAGACGTGCTTTAACCTTAGAGGTGATCAATGTATCATTGCTACGAGAAGTGAGCGAGCTGATTCCAGAAACAGCTAATTCATTAATTGTATTACGCACATTTTGAATGCTCATAACCAGTCTTTCTGCCGTTACTTTGCTAGCCTCGTCAGGTACCTCACCCGTTAGCAGCACGTTGCGGTTGAAGCTGGTGATATTGATATGAATATTATCTCCCAATTGTTCATTAATGCGTCTTGCGCTCTTTAATTCAATCGCTTCATCTTCAATAAAGACACCACTGGTGCGTCGATCTTCAGCCATAACCGCACCCGCACCCGCACCCGCACCGACACCGACCGCGACCAAAGGCACACAACCAGCCAGAAAGGGGATAAATAAAGTAAGGGATATAAATAATAGTCCGTTTATATTTAAATTTTTCATTTCATTTTCTCTTGAGAATTCATTAATTTTGTGTCTGATAATACAGTAAAATAACAATCTATCGAATATTGAAGATAAATAAAGGCTATGTCGCAATTAACTATTGGTTTTTGTTAACTCTCTAATTGTACTTTAATTATTGAGGCTATCAAGTCCATGGTTAATAAGGGTTTTATAAATTCTTAAATCAAATTCAACATTTAATTGTGACATAGCCTAAATAAAGACCAAAGCTTGAATTGGTTCAGTATGTTGATATTTTGAACGGTACATTGCCTTTTATTTGTGAACAAGTAATCATGACAATTAGAAAGATTCTGATAGTAGATGATTCTCCAACTGAGCGGTACATATTATCAAGTATTCTGATCAGCAATGGCTATCAAATAGAGATTGCCGAGAGTGGCGAAGAATGTCTGGTCAAAATAAAAACAGACATGCCAGACCTGATTCTTATGGACGTCGTGATGCCTGGCTTAAACGGTTTTCAGGCCACGCGTATGATTGCGAAGGATAAGACGATGCAGCATATTCCAATCATCATATGCACAACGAAAGGGCAAGAAACCGACAAGATTTGGGGACTACGCCAAGGTGCTAAGGACTATATCATCAAGCCGATTGTTGCCGAGGAGCTTTTGCAAAAAATAATGAAATTAAACTAAATCATGGTCAATTCAACTAGCATGAAGGCATACCAGCTATCACTTTCCGAGCAATTAAAAAATGCCGCTGAAACTGCATCCACAGCGACTATGCTGGGTGTTGTGGTAGGGGAGAATCGTTGCCTGGTTCATATGGGTGAAGTAAACGAAGTAATACAAGTGCCGAAGCTTGCACCTGTAGCACTGACACAGTCTTGGTTTCTAGGCATGGCCAATGTGCGCGGCAATCTTTATAGTATTGCTGATTTAGCCGTGTATTGGAGGGGGGTGCCGACACCGTTTGGCACAAAAGCACGTGTATTACTGGTTGCCCCGCGTTTTAAGATAAATAGTGGGTTATTGGTCAGTAATATGTTGGGTATCAGGAGTTTGTCTGATTTTGAGCGAATTGAAGGTGCACAGACCGCTATTCAGACAGGGATCGCTGGACACTATAAGGATAAAGAAGGGCGACCCTGGCTCGAATTAAATTTGCAGGAGTTGATACGAGATGAGATGTTTCTGCAGATTGCTGTCTAAATATTTGTGATCGGTGTTTTTTTTTTATCACTTCATTCCAAAAATTGTACGTCACTATTTAATTTTCTCGCTTACTTATTGGGCTTTATAACTGCATTCACGAATGCGGCTTACTCAATATAAACGACGTGTGCTTCCTTGTTCTGAACCCAAAGAATCGCAATACTGAATAGTGACCAAAATATAAAAGGCTATGTCACAATTAAATGTTGAATTTGATTTAAGAATTTATAAAACCCTTATTAACCATTGACTTGATAGTCTCAATAATTAAAGTACAATTAGAGAGTTAACAAAAACCAATAGTTAATTGCGACATAGCCATATAAAAAACTAATTGAGAGAATCATGTCGCTTCCCGAATCTACTGCGAAAAACAAAGCCAAAATCTTGGCTGAGGCTTTACCCTACATTCAGCGTTTTCACGGCAAAACAATCGTCATTAAATATGGCGGTAATGCCATGGTTGAGGAAAACCTCAAGCAGGGTTTTGCTCGAGATGTCGTGCTATTGAAGCTGGTTGGCATGAATCCTGTTATTGTCCATGGTGGTGGCCCACAGATTGATGAAATGTTGAAGCGGGTGGGCAAACAAGGTGAGTTCATTCAGGGCATGCGTGTTACGGATTCCGAGACTATGGATGTGGTAGAGATGGTGCTGGGTGGCTTGGTTAATAAACACATTGTTAATCTGATTAATCGTCAGGGTGGTCAGGCGGTTGGTTTGACGGGTAAAGACGGGGCCTTCATTCGCGCAAAGAAATTGCTGATGGAAGATAATGAAAAGATTGGTGAATGGTTAAATATCGGGCAAGTCGGGGAGATTGAACACATTGACCCTTCTCTGATTGCGTTGCTGGATTCACAAGATTTTATTCCAGTCATTGCACCCATTGGCGTGGGCGAAAATGGTGAATCCTACAATATTAATGCAGATTTAGTGGCGGGGAAACTGGCAGAAATCTTGCAAGCAGAGAAACTGATATTGTTGACAAATACCCCAGGTGTGTTGGATAAATCCGGTAATTTGTTAACGGGGTTAACAGCCCAAAGAGTGGATGAATTATTTCTTGATGGCACGATTTCAGGGGGAATGATGCCCAAAATTGGTGCTGCATTGGATGCGGTGAAAAACGGTGTCAATTCTTGTCATATTATTGATGGGCGAGTTGAGCATGCGTTATTATTGGAAATATTGACCGATCAAGGTGTGGGCACCTTAATTAAAGGCAGTGAATAAAGGGCATCTCTAAAGCTATTTGGATTTATGCAAAATGCAGAGGGATTATTTATCCATTTCTTTTTCTACCGCACTCAAGATCCCACGTAAAATATTAACTTCCTCCTTCTCAAGCCGAGAACGTGAGAATAAACGACGCATACGCAGCATGAGCCGTTTGGGTTCATTGGGATTCAGAAAATCACTCCGGACCATTACCTGCTCCAAGTGGTGATAAAAAAGCTCAATATCATTAAATTTGGCAGGTGTGCGCGTTACGGGTGCTTGCTGTTCAATATCAGGTAGCGCCATACGTAATTCATAGGCCATCACCTGCACCGCGCTGGCAAGATTCAACGAAGAATAATCGGGGTTGGTTGGAATATTTATCGTCATCTGGCATTTGCTCACATCGGTTGTCGTCAGCCCCGCTGTTTCCGCACCAAAAACCAATGCGACGGGATGGTCTCGCGCATAATCTAAGAGCGTCTTCGCACCTTGGTGAGAATCAAACGTTTCGTGAGGCAGTCCTCGCGAACGCGCTGTAACCGCAGCGGCCATCATCGTGCCGTCCAAAGCCTCATCAATATCTGTACAAATAGGGACTTGATCCAATATGTCTCGTGCACCCACAGCACGTATATCGGCCGCTTTATCAGGAAATAATTTAGGATTGACCAGATAGAGCGAAGTAAGCCCCATCGTTTTCATTGCCCGTGCAGCCGCACCAATATTACCGGGATGACTGGTGTGGCTAAGAATGATGCGGACATTGTCAAGCGGGGAAGACAGATTCATGTTGGAGTTTAGGGAATTTAAGGGATTTCAGATTAATGCATGCAAGTATCGTATTCTATCAGAAGCGCATAGCTTCCATTGATATCGGGGAAAAGCTCTGATCATGTGTTATTTGCCTGCCAATCAGCAGTATTTGATATCGACATCGAACACTGCCTTTCTCCTGTGGTGGAATATGAAAATCATCGCCGTTATCCTGGAATCCAACGTGATTACCAAGATTCTAAATTATCTCGGTTTGCCTGCTCGGGCAACGCCACAACCACTTGCATAGGTCAGTATGCAAGTGGTTGCCGTCAGCAGACATAAGAACAAGCGGGTGAGGCGGATTCATATTTACCCAATATTGCACCAGTACACTAGATTTTATTCTGTAACTCTTATCTCTATTGTTTCTTGGCAAATTAAGAGAAAATACAGTTTGTACCCAAGTCTTCACTTGCTGGTTTTTAACCTGTTCTGTTCTGAATTGAACGCAAGTGCTCTCTACGCC
>CAXBGL010000078.1:0-12504 GCA_963975255.1 uncultured Nitrosomonas sp.
TTCGTGAAGGTGGTCGCACAGTTGGTGCGGGTGTGGTTGCGAAAGTTATTGAGTAGTTGAGTATATTGATTAAGAAAGTTTAGAATCAGAAGCGCTGCTAGGCTAATGTTGCGTGTGCATGTTGGTTCTAAGGACTCAGATATTGATTTGGAAATATGTCGAATAAAAGGCCAGTAGCTCAATTGGCAGAGCGTCGGTCTCCAAAACCGAAGGTTGGGGGTTCGATGCCCTCCTGGCCTGCCATAAAACTAAATGGAAATAAATGTGATTCTGGGTTAGCTAAGTAGCGGTAATATGGGTAATATAGTTTCCACGGTTGAGGTATAAGCGCAGTTTTCTATGTTGTATAAACGTGTATCACATTCATTTAGAGTTGATTGTGAATTTAAATCAGTCTTTACAGTTTTTAATATCCTAAAAAGTATTGAGGTCGGGTATCTAGAGTGAACAAAATTAAGCTTGGACTTGCATTTATATTAATTGTAGCAGGTATTGCTGGGTTCTATTATTTGCAGGATATTGCCATGGTGGTGCGGGTGATTTCCGTATTATTGGGCTTTTTGCTTGCTGCTGTTGTAGGTAGTTATACAACACAGGGTAAGGAGTTTTATACGTTTTGCAAAGAGTCATCTGAAGAAACCAAAAAGGTGGTGTGGCCAAGTCGCAAGGAAACAATTCAAACTTCAGGTATTGTATTTGCCTTTGTCGTAGCCATGGCTCTGTTTCTATGGCTAATAGATACTGCTCTATTGTCAGCAGTTAAAATAATGATGGATCAAGAGGGTTGATGCAATGATCCAGAGGGTGGCATGAGTAAGAAATGGTTTGTAGTTCACGCTTATTCGGGATTTGAGAAAAGTGTGCAGCGCGCATTACAAGATCGCATTAATCGTGCTGGGATGGAAGAGCAGTTTGGCCAAATACTTGTGCCGGTGGAAGAGGTCATTGAAATGAAAGCTGGTCAAAAGAATATAAGTGAAAGAAAATTTTTCCCTGGATATGTATTGGTTGAAATGGAGATGTCAGATGAAACATGGCACCTAGTAAAAAATACCAATAAGGTTACAGGATTTGTTGGGGGCTCGGTCATGAGGCCGACGCCAATCAGCCAAAAAGAAGTAGAAAATATATTGCATCAGATTCAAGAGGGCGTCGAAAAACCAAAGCCAAAAGTTCTATTTGAAATTGGCGAGGCTGTGCGCGTCAAGGAAGGGCCGTTCACAGACTTTCATGGAAATGTTGAGGATGTTAATTACGATAAAAGTAAGTTGAGGGTTTCAGTTTCTATTTTCGGGCGACCTACGCCAGTAGAGCTAGATTTTAATCAAGTAGAGAAATCCTAGTAGTAAACGTTAGCGTTGCAAAAGTTTAAAAAAGATTCATTTTAATTTTTAATCGGGGAGAGTTTAATGAGGCTCGCTTGGACCCAATAGGAGAGTTGTTGTGGCAAAGAAAATAATTGGCTACATTAAATTGCAAGTGCCCGCAGGCAAGGCAAACCCAAGTCCGCCAATTGGTCCTGCACTTGGGCAGCGTCAGCTTAATATTATGGAGTTCTGTAAAGCATTTAACGCTGCTACTCAGAATATTGAGGCTGGATTGCCAGTGCCAGTAGTGATTACCGCCTACTCTGATAAGAGTTTTACTTTTATTATGAAGACAACGCCTGCTGCGGTGTTGATCAAAAAGGCTGCTGGAGTCAGCAAAGGAAGTCCTGAGCCTCATGTTAAAAAGGTGGGGAAATTGACCCGAAGCCAAGCGGAAGAGATTGCAAAAATGAAAATGCCTGATTTAACAGCGGCAGATATGGATGCTGCGGTACGTACTATTGCGGGTAGCGCAAGAAGTATGGGTATAGAAGTAGAGGGCATATAACATGGCGCGTATATCAAATCGGTATAAGACAATTGCAAAAAAAATTGATCGTGATCAAGTATATTCATTAGCTGATGCACTTGAAATAATTAAAGAAACGGCTACAGCAAAATTTGATGAGTCTGTTGATTTGGCAATCAGTCTGGGTATTGACGCAAAGAAATCTGATCAAGCAGTACGTGGCTCGGTGGTATTGCCCGCAGGAACTGGAAAAACAATTCGTGTTGCAGTATTTGCTCAAGGAGACAAGGCTAAGGAGGCACTTGAAGCTGGTGCTGATATCGTGGGTTTCGAAGATTTAGCGGAGCAGATTAAGGGCGGCGATATAAATTTTGATGTAGCAATTGCAAGTCCTGATGCGATGCGTATAGTTGGTCAATTAGGTCAGATATTAGGGCCGCGTAGTTTAATGCCGAATCCAAAAGTAGGTACAGTGACAGCCGATGTTGCAACTGCAGTTAAAAATGCAAAGGCGGGTCAGGTGCAGTTTCGTGCAGACAAGACAGGTATTATTCATTGTACGATTGGTCGTGCATCATTTAGCGTAGACGCGTTAAAACAAAATTTGCTTGCATTGGTAGATGCACTTAATAAAGCAAAGCCAACCGCATCTAAAGGCGTTTATCTTAAAAGAGTGTCTGTCTCGAGTACCATGGGTGTAGGGGTGCGAGTAGACCAAGCTAGCATAGTGTAATAATAGACTTTGTTGGGCTACAGAGTATGTTTTATGACGCCTCTGTAGAGTGTCAAAGACCGTTGGGGTCTTCAAAAAGCAAGTGTTTTTTTACTATTAGTAAGTATTTGCTTGAACGAAACTTAATCGCTAGGTTGTAAAAGGAAAAGATAATGGAGAAATATATTTAGTCTTTTCTTTTTCAGTGTGTACCCAACGTAGATGGTGTGCCCAAAACAGGAGTCATACATTTCCTGGTTTAAGGTCGCCAGTTCGTAGTGTTCGGTTGTGTAACGACAGTAGTGCAACAAAATACTACATTTACTGATGGAGAATGAATCTTGAGTCTTAATCTTGAAGAGAAAAAAGCAATAGTAGCCGAAGTGAGTGCTCAAGTAGCCGAAGCTCAGGCTATTATTATTGCTGAATATCGAGGGATAGAAGTTGGTCAAATGACACAACTTAGAGCTAAAACACGTCAATCAGGAATATATTTTCGTGTTCTGAAGAACTCATTAGCACGCCGCGCTGTTGCAGGCACGCCATTTTCTGCTCTTGCAGAACATATGGTGGGTCCGCTTGCCTATGGTATCGGATCCGATCCAGTGGCGGCGGCAAAAGTATTGCATGAGTTTGCCAAGGACAATGAAAAGTTTGTGATTAAAGTGGGTGCAATGGGTGAGAAAGTTATATCTCGTGAGGATGTAACGGCACTTGCCGCATTACCAAGTCGTGAAGAGTTGTTGTCTAAATTGTTGGGAACAATGCAAGCACCAATTGCTAAATTTGTGCAAACGCTTAATGAGATACCGACACGATTTGTAAGAGGTTTGGCCGTTGTACGCGACCAAAAGTAGCGTATACGACTTCTATTTAAGTACTCGTATCTATCTAAGAAAACCAGAAAATTTATCAGGAGAAAATAATGGCTGTATCCAAAGAAGAACTACTAGAATCAATTGCAAGCATGACAGTGTTAGAGCTTTCAGAGTTAATTAAAGAAATGGAAGAGAAATTTGGTGTTTCAGCTGCTGCTGCAGTCGCTGTCGCAGCGCCAGCTGGCGGTGGGGGCGCTGCAGCAGAAGCTGAGCAGTCCGAATTTACAGTGGTCCTGACTGCGGTCGGAGAGAGCAAAGTTAATGTGATTAAAGTTGTTCGGGCTGTGACAGGTCTAGGTTTGAAAGAAGCTAAAGACCTGGTAGATGGTGCACCAAAACCAATTAAGGAAGGTATCACAAAAGAAGATGCAGAAGCAGTGCAGAAGCAACTCACTGAGGCAGGTGCATCTTGCGAAATTAAGTAATATAGTTTTTGGAAATATAGAGGCTGGCAAGCGAATTTAAGCTACCAGCCTTTGGTATTTAGAACAATCTGTGTGTCAACAAAGATACATGTGGTTCTATTAAAGATGATTTGGCGTCAATCCATCTATCCTCTGTCTTCTTCTCCCGGAGAAATTTCATGAGTTATTCGTTCACAGAGAAAAAACGTATTCGTAAAAGTTTTGCTAAACGTACGAGCATTTTGCCGATTCCGTTTCTTCTCGCTACTCAGCTCGAGTCATATGCTGCCTTCTTGCAAGAAAGAATAGCACCTAGTAAGCGTAAAAATCAAGGCTTGCAAGCGGCTTTTAACTCAATCTTTCCGATTCACAGTCATTCCAAGAATGCTTTCTTAGATTTTATTAGCTATGAGCTTGGTATCCCTGTATTTGATGTCAAGGAGTGTCAGCAACGCGGACTGACTTATGCTTCGCCATTGCGGGCTAAAGTACGACTTACTATCATGGACAAAGAGACTTCCAAGCCAACGGTGAAGGAAGTCAAGGAGCAAGAAGTCTATATGGGGGAAATCCCTCTCATGACTGATACAGGGTCATTTGTAATTAATGGTACTGAGCGCGTGATTGTTTCGCAATTGCATCGTTCTCCTGGTGTATTTTTTGAGCATGATCGTGGTAAAACACATTCGTCAGGTAAGTTATTGTTTTCGGCTCGGATTATTCCGTACCGAGGCTCTTGGCTTGATTTTGAGTTTGACCCAAAAGACAGTCTTTATTTTAGAATTGATCGTCGACGCAAGATGCCTGTGACCACATTGTTGAAAGCGATTGGTTGCTCATCTGAACAAATTTTAGAAGTATTTTTTATCTTCGATTGTTTCCATTTTACTGATTCTGATGTTCAGTTTGAGCTTGTGCCAGAGCGTTTGCGTGGTGAAGTAGCAAGCTTTGACATCACGATAAAACCTGGAAAGGTTATCATTCAAAAAGGCAAACGGATTACAACTAAACATATACGTGAATTGGAACAAGCTAAGATAAAGCAACTTGTTGTTCCAGAAGATTTTTTATTGGGGCGGATACTTGCACATAATGTGGTCGATAAAGAAACGGGCGAAGTGATTGCTTTAGTCAATGATGAGATTACTGAAGAAACGCTTGCCAAGCTACATGAAGCAGGCATCAAGAAAATTAATACGCTTTATGTCAATGATCTGAATCATGGTGCTTATATTTCTCAAACCTTGAGGATTGATGAAACCACAGATGTGCTAACTGCACAGGTGGCTATTTATCGTATGATGCGTCCAGGTGAGCCGCCAACTGAAGAAGCTGTTAAGGCACTGTTTGGCGGTTTGTTTTATGCGCCTGAACGGTATGATTTGTCTGTAGTAGGTAGAATGAAGTTTAATCGTCGGGTTGGAAGAACAGAATTGACGGGATCGCCCACTTTATCAAATGAAGACATTATTGCTGTTATTAAGATTTTAGTTGAACTGCGTAATGGTCGTGGTGAAATAGATGATATCGATCATTTGGGAAACCGGCGTGTGCGATCTGTAGGTGAGTTGGCTGAGAATCAATTTCGCTCTGGATTAGTGCGAGTCGAACGTGCCGTTAAAGAACGATTAAGCCAGGCAGAATCTGATAATCTGATGCCGCATGACTTGATTAATGCTAAACCTGTTTCGGCCGCAGCACGCGAGTTTTTTGGGTCGAGTCAATTGTCTCAATTTATGGATCAAACGAATCCACTTTCCGAGATTACGCACAAGCGTCGTATTTCTGCTCTGGGACCTGGTGGTTTGACACGTGAACGTGCAGGTTTTGAAGTACGCGATGTGCATCCTACGCATTATGGGCGTGTTTGTCCGATTGAAACCCCTGAGGGGCCAAACATTGGTCTAATTAATTCATTAGCACTATATGCGCGTACCAATGAATATGGGTTTATCGAGACACCATACATTAGAGTAAAAGATAATAAAGTTACTGGTGAAATAGATTATTTGTCCGCTATTGAAGAGAGTAACTACATGATTGCTCAGGCGAATGCTGAGCTGGATCATGAAGGTAGATTTGTTAGTGATATTGTTTCTTGTCGCCAGAAGAATGAGTTTACATTGGTGTCTCCAGATCGTATTGAGTATGTGGATGTGGCGCCTGCACAAATCGTGTCCGTAGCAGCCTCTTTAATTCCATTTTTAGAGCATGATGATGCTAATCGGGCATTGATGGGATCTAATATGCAGCGCCAAGCAGTTCCGTGTTTACGTGCAGAGAAGTCACTGGTTGGAACAGGCATTGAACGTGTGGTTGCGCTGCATTCCGGTACAACTGTGCGAGCATTGCGTGGCGGAGTGGTGGATTATGTAGATGCAAGTCGTATGGTAGTACGTGTACATGATGCGGAAACAAGCGCTGGTGAAGTGGGTGTGGATATTTACAACCTCATTAAATATACACGTTCAAATCAAAATACCAATATTAATCAGCGGCCTTTGGTTGAGATTGGAGATCAAATTAGTCGTGACGATGTGATTGCGGATGGTGCTTCTACCGATATGGGTGAGCTTGCATTGGGACAGAATATGCTCGTGGCATTTATGCCATGGAATGGATACAATTTTGAGGATTCTATTCTTATTTCAGAGCATATTGTTGCCGAAGATCGTTTTACATCTATACATATTGAAGAACTGTCGGTAGTCAGTCGGGATACCAAGCTTGGAACAGAAGAAATAACGGCCGATATTCCAAACTTATCTGAGCAGCAAATTGCACGTTTGGATGAATCGGGTATTGTTCACATTGGTGCTGAAGTAGAAGCGGGTGACGTATTAGTAGGTAAAGTGACACCAAAAGGTGAAACACAACTAACACCCGAAGAGAAATTACTGCGTGCTATTTTTGGTGAGAAAGCTTCTGATGTAAAGGATACTTCATTACGTGTGTCATCAGGCATCTCTGGTACTGTGATTGATGTGCAAGTATTTACGCGTGAGGGAATAGAGCGCGATAAGCGCGCCCAACAGATTATCGATGATGAGTTAGATCGCTACAAGAAGGATCTGGCAGATCAGATGCGTATTGTTGAAGTTGATGCATTTGAGCGTATTGAGCGTCTGCTTATTGGTAAGGAAGCAACAGGTGGGCCACAAAAACTTTCCAAAGGTGCGCTCATAAAAAAGGAGTACCTAGAAAGTATTGATCCTCATTATTGGTTTGATATTCGTTTGTCTGATGAAGAATCAAGTATTCAGCTAGAACAAGTTAGAGAAAGTATGGCTCAGAAACGTAAAGCGTTTGACGCTGCGTTTGAAGAGAAAAAGAAAAAACTGACACAAGGGGATGAGTTGGCACCTGGTGTACAGAAAATGGTTAAGATCTATATAGCGGTAAAACGAAGATTGCAACCTGGCGATAAAATGGCAGGGCGTCATGGAAACAAAGGTGTGATTTCTAAAATTGTACCGTTAGAGGATATGCCTTATATGGCCGATGGAACTCCTGTCGATGTTGTGTTAAACCCCTTGGGTGTCCCTTCCCGTATGAATGTAGGGCAGATACTGGAAGTCCATTTGGGGTGGGCAGCAAAAGGACTGGGTAAGAAAATTGATGCAATGTTGAGTGCACAACGAAATGTTTCTGAAATCAGAGATTTTTTAGACAAAATATATAATAGCAGCGGTCAGAAAGAAGATATTTCTGAGTTTTCTGACAATGAAATTGTGTCTTTAGCTACTAATCTGAAAGGGGGGGTGCCGTTCGCGACCTCAGTATTCGATGGCGCTAATGAAAATGAAATTAAGGATATGCTTGACTTGGCTGGATTGCCGAGATCCGGTCAGATTACGTTATATGATGGTAGAACTGGCGAAGCGTTTGACCGGTTAGTTACAGTGGGCTATATGCATGTTCTGAAACTACACCATTTAGTAGATGACAAGATGCATGCGCGTTCTACAGGCCCCTATAGTTTGGTAACCCAGCAACCATTGGGTGGCAAAGCTCAATTTGGTGGCCAGCGTTTTGGTGAGATGGAAGTATGGGCGTTGGAAGCATATGGTGCTGCTTATACGTTACAGGAGATGTTGACAGTTAAGTCCGATGATGTGAATGGGCGTACCAAGGTTTATGAAAGTATTGTTAAAGGTGATCATAAGATAGATGCCGGTATGCCAGAATCATTTAATGTGTTGGTAAAAGAAATTCGATCACTGGGTATGGATATAGATCTGGAACAGAATCGATAGTCTAGATTGAAAAAATTAAGGGATTGATAAGCAGCTATATTTCCCCGATATTTTTTTGAAATTTATACCCAATAATTTTTTACTGCCCCCTGATTAACTGGAGTGACAAATGAAAGCATTACTAGATTTATTTAAGCAGGTTACGCATAAAGAAGAATTTGATTCAATCAGAATTGGTCTTGCTTCTCCCGAGAAAATACGTTCATGGTCTTATGGTGAAGTAAAAAAACCCGAGACGATTAACTATCGTACATTTAAGCCAGAAAGAGATGGTTTGTTTTGCGCTAAAATTTTTGGTCCAGTAAAGGACTATGAATGTTTGTGCGGAAAATATAAGCGTTTAAAACATCGCGGTGTGATTTGTGAAAAATGTGGCGTTGAAGTGACATTGTCCAAGGTGCGACGTGAACGCATGGCGCATATTGAATTGGCTTCACCCGTTGCGCATATATGGTTCTTGAAATCATTACCATCTCGTTTAGGTATGGTATTGGATATGACATTGCGTGATATTGAACGCGTGCTTTATTTTGAAGCTTATGTGGTGACAGATCCAGGTATGACGCCATTAATGCGTCGTCAATTATTGACTGAGGATGATTATCTTGCCAAAACGGAAGAGTTTGGCGATGATTTTAGTGCCAGTATGGGTGCTGAAGGTGTTCGTGATTTGTTAAAAAATCTTGATATTCATATTGAGATTGAGAATTTGCGAAGTGAAATGGAAAGCACTGGTTCAGAAACCAAAATAAAGAAAATTTCAAAGCGTCTCAAGGTACTTGAAGCATTTAATAAGTCAGGTATCAAGCCAGAGTGGATGATTCTAGCAGTGCTGCCTGTATTACCACCTGATTTACGTCCCTTGGTTCCCTTGGATGGTGGACGTTTTGCAACCTCTGATTTAAATGACTTGTATCGCCGTGTCATAAACCGAAATAATCGCTTAAAACGATTGCTCGAATTGAAAGCGCCCGAAATCATCGTTCGAAATGAGAAACGTATGTTGCAAGAGTCTGTCGATTCGTTATTGGATAACGGCCGTCGAGGGAAAGCTATGACGGGTGCAAATAAGCGCGCATTAAAATCTCTGGCCGATATGATTAAGGGGAAAGGTGGTCGTTTCCGTCAGAATTTGCTCGGGAAACGTGTCGACTATTCTGGACGATCTGTCATTGTTGTCGGTCCGCAACTGAAACTTCATCAATGTGGTTTACCGAAGAAAATGGCACTTGAATTATTTAAACCTTTTATATTCAATAAGTTGGAAATAATGGGGATTGCTAGCACCATTAAAGCAGCCAAGCGAGAAGTAGAAAATGAAACGCCTGTAGTCTGGGATATACTTGAAGACGTTATTCGTGAACATCCCGTTATGCTGAATCGGGCACCCACGTTACATCGTTTGGGTATTCAGGCTTTCGAACCCGTTCTAATTGAAGGCAAGGCAATTCAGTTGCATCCTTTGGTTTGTGCGGCGTTTAATGCTGACTTTGATGGGGATCAGATGGCTGTGCATGTACCGCTCTCTATTGAAGCGCAAATGGAATGCCGCACCTTAATGTTATCGACTAATAACATACTTTCTCCCGCAAATGGCGAGCCCATTATTGTGCCATCCCAAGATATAGTGCTTGGATTGTATTACACTACACGGGAGAGAATTGGCGCACAGGGTGAGGGCATGCTATTCTCAAATATTAGTGAAGTATCGCGTGCGTATGAAAGTCGTAACGTCGAGTTAAATGCCAAGATCACCGTTAGAATTAAGGAAAATGACACGAATGCTGATGGTGAACAGTATGAAAAAATTACACGCTATAAGACAACAGTAGGGCGCGCATTAATATTTGAAATATTTCCTTCCGGTTTACCTTTTTCACTAATTAATAAAGCACTTAAGAAGAAAGAAATTTCAAAACTAATTAACGCCAGTTTCCGTCTCTGCGGCTTGCGTGAAACAGTAATTTTTGCTGATAAATTGATGTATGCGGGTTTCACTTATGCGACCCGTGCTGGCATTTCAATTTGTTCGGATGATATGTTGATCCCCGCGCAGAAAAGCGACATTATTGAGGCTTCTGAGAATGAGGTGAAAGAAATAGAAGCGCAATATACTTCTGGTCTGGTGACAAATGGAGAGCGTTATAACAAAGTTGTGGACATTTGGGGTCGTGCTGGTGATCACGTAGCCAAGGCTATGATGAAT
Organism: uncultured Nitrosomonas sp.; assembly: GCA_963975255.1. Classification (GTDB taxonomy): domain Bacteria; phylum Pseudomonadota; class Gammaproteobacteria; order Burkholderiales; family Nitrosomonadaceae; genus Nitrosomonas. The sequence goes on from CAXBGL010000078.1 coordinate 10,293, forward strand.
CAATTAGGTGTTGAACCAGTTCGTGATCGGCAAACAGGAGATGTGAAGCTGGATGATGAAGGCAAAGAATTAACGCAAGAATCATTTAACTCAATTTATATGATGGCTGATTCTGGTGCACGGGGTTCCGCTGCTCAAATTCGGCAACTATCAGGTATGCGCGGCTTAATGGCAAAACCTGATGGATCAATTATTGAAACACCGATTACTGCAAACTTCCGCGAAGGTCTAAATGTTTTACAATATTTTATTTCTACGCACGGTGCGCGTAAAGGTCTTGCTGATACTGCACTGAAAACAGCAAATTCTGGATATCTCACGCGTCGTCTGGTAGATGTCACACAAGACCTGGTTGTGATAGAGGAAGATTGTGATACCGGTAATGGTGTGGTCATGAAGGCGCTAGTAGAAGGTGGCGAAATCATTGAAGCACTTCGGGAACGTATACTTGGAAGAGTTGTGGTCAATGATATTGATCATCCTGAAAATCAGGGAGTACTCTATTCTTCTGGTACTTTACTAGATGAAGAAGCTGTCGACATAATCGAATCACTGGGTATTGATGAAGTGAAAGTGCGTACACCACTTACTTGCGATACTCGATATGGATTATGTGCTAAATGTTATGGACGTGATTTGGGACGCGGGACACCTGTCAATATTGGTGAAGCAGTTGGTGTGATTGCTGCACAGTCTATTGGTGAACCCGGCACACAGTTAACCATGCGTACGTTCCATATTGGTGGTGCAGCATCTAGAACTGCTGTGGCAAGCCAAGTTGAAAGTAAGTCAAATGGTATTGTGCATTATTCCTCTACCATGCGGTATGTGACGAACGCCCAAAATGAGCTGATAGCCATTTCTCGAAGTGGTGAGATTGTAATTCACGATGAAAGTGGTCGTGAACGTGAACGTCACAAAGCACCCTATGGTGCAACATTATTGGTTCGTGATGAAGAAAACGTTAAAGCAGGTCAGATACTGACTACATGGGATCCGCATACGCGCCCAATCATTACAGAATATACGGGTAAGGTACGTTTTGAGAACGTTGAAGAAGGTGTCACCGTAGCCAAGCAAATTGATGAAGTAACCGGATTATCAACGCTGGTTGTGATTGATCCGAAGCGACGCAGTGCGACGCAATCAAAAGGATTGCGTCCATTAGTTAAATTTTTAGATGAAGATGAAAAAGAAATAAAAATAGTAGGTGGAAATCAGTCGGTTAGCATTACTTTTCAAATCGGATCCATTATTACAGTACGTGATGCCCAACAGGTTAGTGTCGGTGAAGTTCTGGCACGAATTCCTCAAGAAACTTCAAAAACTCGGGACATAACGGGTGGTTTACCACGTGTAGCGGAACTGTTTGAAGCACGTGCACCAAAGGATGCAGGTATGCTTGCAGAGGTTACCGGAACTGTATCATTTGGTAAGGATACCAAGGGTAAGCAACGTCTTGTGATTACGGATCTAGAGGAAGTGTCTCATGAATATTTAATACCCAAAGATAAGCATGTGATGGCGCACGATGGACAAGTGGTTAATAAAGGAGAAGTTATTGTCGATGGGCCTGCTGATCCTCGGGATATTTTACGTCTACAGGGAGTAGAAGCTTTAGCACGCTATATCACGGATGAAGTACAGGATGTCTATCGTTTGCAGGGTGTGAAGATTAACGATAAGCATATTGAAGTTATCGTGCGTCAGATGCTACGTCGTGTGCAGATCACTAATGCTGGAGATTCTCATTTTATTCCAGGGGAACAGGTAGAGCGCGCTGATCTTTTGACAGAAAATGAACGGCTAAACGCAGCAAATAAATTACCGGCAACTTATGAATATATGTTGTTGGGGATTACTAAAGCATCACTATCAACTGACTCATTTATATCCGCCGCGTCCTTCCAAGAAACGACACGTGTATTAACTGAAGCTGCAATTATGGGCAAAAAAGATGATTTGCGTGGCCTTAAAGAAAACGTGATTGTTGGTAGACTTGTACCTGCTGGAACGGGACTATCATTCCATAATGCACGTAAAAAACAAGGTGTTGTGACTGCCTTTAATCAAGAGTCTGATGTTGCTGGCGACAGCGTGGGGAAAATACAAAGCAGTGAACAGGCAATTTAAGGGTTTGTGGCAGTGTGCTACCCACAAAATCTCTTGACAGTAAAGAGGGTACTCAGTAGTCTGTGTGAGAGTTTAGTTG
>CAXBGL010000079.1:0-12495 GCA_963975255.1 uncultured Nitrosomonas sp.
CGTATCCAATAATAGCGCACCGCAACTGACAGGTACCGCAGCAACACTCCCAGATGGCACCGAGGGCTCAGACTATACGGTCAGTGCAGCTGCCCTATTGGTTGGCTGGACAGATGCAGAACTGGATAGCATGAGCATCACTAACCTCACAGCCGATCACGGCACAGTGACCGATAATGGCGATGGCACTTATAAGATTGCTCCAGATCCAAATTACAACGGTCTGGTCACACTCAGTTACGATGTAAGTGATGGTTTAGATACCACTGCAGCATCGTTGGGATTCGCGCTGGCTTCTGTTAATGACGCGCCGCAACTGACAAGTGCTGCAGTAACACTCCCAGATGGCGCAGAGGACACAGACTATACGGTCAGTGCAGCTGCCCTATTGGCTGGCTGGACAGATGCAGAATTGGATGCATTGAACATCGCAAACCTCACAGCCGACCATGGCACAGTGACTGATAATGGTGATGGCACTTACAAGATTGTTCCCGATTCAAATTACAACGGTCTGGTCACACTTAGTTACGATGTAAGTGATGGATTCGATACAACCGCAGCATCGCTGGGATTCGCTCTAGCTTCTGTTAATGATGCACCACAACTGACTGGCGCCGCAGCAACACTACCAGATGGCGCCGAAGACACAGACTATACGGTTAATGTAGCAACACTATTGGCTGGTTGGACGGATGCAGAACTGGATAGCCTAGGCATCATCAATCTCACAGCCGATCATGGCACAGTGACCGATAATGGCGATGGCACTTATAAGATTGTTCCAGATTCGAATTACAACGGTCTAGTCACACTCAGTTACGATGTAAGTGATGGATTCGATACCACTGCCGCAACGTTAGGATTCACACTGGCTTCTGTTAATGATGCGCCACAATTGACAGGCACCGCGGCAATACTCCCGGATGGCAGCGAAGACACTGACTATACAGTCAGCGCAGCTGCCCTTTTGGCTGGTTGGACGGACGCAGAACTGGATAGCCTGAGCATCATCAACCTCGCAGCCGACCATGGCACTGTGACCGATAATGGTGATGGCACTTACAAGGTCGTTCCAGATTCAAATTACAACGGGCTGGTTACACTCAGCTACGATGTAAGTGATGGATTCGATACCACTGCTGCAATGTTAGGATTCACACTGGTTTCTGTTAATAATGCGCCACAATTGACAGGCACCGCGGCAACACTCCCGGATGGCAGCGAAGATACAGACTATACGGTCAGTGCAGCTGGCCTATTGGCTGGTTGGACGGATGCAGAACTGGATAGCCTAGGCATCATCAATCTCACAGCCGATCATGGCACAGTGACCGATAATGGCGATGGCACTTATAAGATTGTTCCAGATTCGAATTACAACGGTCTAGTCACACTCAGTTACGATGTAAGTGATGGATTCGATACCACTGCCGCAACGTTAGGATTCACACTGGCTTCTGTTAATGATGCGCCACAATTGACAGGCACCGCGGCAATACTCCCGGATGGCAGCGAAGACACTGACTATACAGTCAGCGCAGCTGCCCTTTTGGCTGGTTGGACGGACGCAGAACTGGATAGCCTGAGCATCATCAACCTCGCAGCCGACCATGGCACTGTGACCGATAATGGTGATGGCACTTACAAGGTCGTTCCAGATTCAAATTACAACGGGCTGGTTACACTCAGCTACGATGTAAGTGATGGATTCGATACCACTGCTGCATCGTTAGGAATTACGTTGGCTTCTGTTAATCATGCCCCAACCCTTATAGCTCCTCTGGTTGATCAGGCGGTGAAGTACGACACAATCGGCTGGAGTTACGATTCAAGTACATCATTCAGCGATGAGGATATCACCGACTCCCTGAGTTACAGTGCCATGCTTGCCAATGGGGATCCTTTGCCGACATGGCTGCAGATTGGTTCGTCTACAGGTTTGATTACTGGCACACCTAGCTTTAATGATCGTGGAACCTACGCATTAATTTTATCCGCCACAGACTCACATGGATTGAGTGTCAATGCACCGTTAACTGTTGCAGCTACTGTATTTGATGCTGGACAGTTGCTAGTAAGCACACAAGGGGATGATGTTCTGACCGGCACACCTTCTAATGACACTGTGACCTATGCTTATTCAAGCACTCCGGTGATAATTTCCTTGGCAATCGCCGCTCAGCAAAAAACTGTAGGCGCAGGATTAGATACGTTAAATAGCATTGACAACTTGATTGGTAGTGATTTCAATGACAACCTGACCGGTAATAATGATGCAAATATTCTGGATGGAGGCACGGGTGCCGACCAACTAACAGGGAATAAAGGCGACGATACGTACATAGTAGATAATGTGAATGATGTCATTACTGAAACCAAGTCTGGAGGTACTGACACGGTTCAAACCTGGATCAATCTAAATGGCCTTGCTAACTTTGTAGAGAATTTGATTTTACTCGGATCTGGTTCTGTTAATGCCATCGGTAATGCGCTAGCCAATGTACTTATCGGCAATTCTGGCGACAACGTGCTGGATGGGCAGTCTGGTAAAGACACCATGAAAGGCGGTGCGGGCAATGATACCTATAAGGTAGATAATAAGGGTGATGTTATTAGTGAAAATAATAATGAAGGTAACGACACCGTTCAATCTTCGATTACTTACACATTGGGTGCCAATATTGAGAACTTGATACTAGCCGCAGATCTTAAGATTAATGCGACAGGCAACGACCAAGCAAATACTCTGACAGGCAGTGGTGGCAATAACACGATTATGGGTATGAATGATGATGACACTCTTTATGGCAATGGAGGAAATGATGTTCTCATCGGAGGCCAGGGTGTTGACCAACTTTATGGTGGTATTGGCGCAGATAATTTCAGGCTGGAAATTGTTACTGATAGTGGTATTGGTGTCCTCAACCGAGATGTTATTCAGGATTTTAATCAAGGTGAAACTGACAAAATCGATGTTTCTAATATCGATGCCAATCTAGCGACTAAAAAGAATGATAAATTTATCTGGAAAGATACAGCAGACTTTTCTGGAACACCAGGAGAATTGCATTACTTTATTGACATTACTATCACAATTGTCGAAGGTGACGTAAATGGAGATGGTGCTGCTGATTTCCAAATCGAACTTGCGGGAATTAAAAACCTTCAAGCAACAGATTTTGTGGTGTAAATCATTGATACAAAATCTTCCGGTTTTTATTCAAGTTTAATGATTTTAATTGTCGAAAATACCAATAAATATTGCTATTTGTTATTTATTTTCTTAAATTGTATAATTTCACTTGGTTTTGTTAACCCACCTGCTGCAAGCATTGCACTTGTGGCTGTATTAACCGAGTCTCTAACCGGATCAAGGTCAAGCCGCGCATAAATCGCCGTTGTATTTTGGTTCTTATGATTAAGCGATTTGCCAATAATCGCAAGCGATGCGCCGGTCTTTGCTTGCCAGCTTCCCAATGTGCGCCTTAGATCATGAAGTCGCAAATCTTTTATTCCAGCGCGTTTTAATATGCGCTCCCACCCTTTTCTTGGTTCCTGAAGGTGCCCTGATTTGCCGATGCCGGGAAAAACAAATTCACTATCATCTGATTTTCGGTTTTGCAAAACCTCAATTGCTTCTGGTGAAAGCGTTACTGTTTGCGGTGTGTCGTTTTTTGTTTCTTCAATACGCCACTCCGCCCGATCAAAGTTAATATCTCGCCACCTCATGGAGCAAACATTTGATCTGCGTGCGCCGGTCAATAGTGAGATTAAAACATAATCCCTAACCGTTTCATTTGGCTCTTCTGCGAGTGCCTGAAAGAATCTTGGCAGCTCGTCACTTTGAATAAAACGATCCCTACTTTTCTCTTTGTTACGCCTGATTCCAAGGGCCGGGTTGTTTTCCCAAAGCCCTGCAGAAATTGCCCAACCGAACACGCTTGAAATTAATGCCAATATTCTGTTGGCCGCAATTGGGCCTGATTTTGTTGTTATATTGCTATGAATTAGTGATACGGCTGCCCGGTCGATTTCTGATAACTTTCTTTTTCCCAGTGGCTTTTCGATATGATTCTTGTATTTTTCCAGATCCTCAGTCCAGGTCTTTTTCTTAGGTTTTGAATGTCTTTCCAGATATTCTTCAAACAGACCACTAAAAAGTAATTCAGACTTCAGTTTGCGTTTGGCTTCAGCAGGGCTTCTCCCATCGGCAATAGCCAAATTAATCTCCATGGTTTTACGCCTTGCCTGATCAATCGTCATATCAGGGTAGCGTCCCAGTGTTATGCGTTCAGGATTGCCACCTTTGATTCGTTTGAATACACTGAATGTCTTAATGCCCGTCGATGATATGCGCAAGTGCAAGCCACCTACCTTAGTGTCATGATACGTGTCGCGCTTGCCTTTTTGTGGCAAGGGGAGGGCGTCAATCTCCGCTTTTGTGAGGTTAAATTTTTTGGTCATGGGAATTTGGGGTTACACCGGGGTTACATCTCAGGAGCATTTCGGTATATTTACATCAATGCGAGAAAATGTCAAATTTACCCTGAAAGCCTTTCTGTGTAAATGTTCATGTGTTTTTATTTATTCTCATCAATGTGCGTAAATACACAGATTCTGTGACTCATAATCCCTTGGTCGCTGGTTCGAGTCCAGCCAGACCCACCAATAAAACAATGGCTTGCAAGTTATTTCTTGTGAGTCATTTTTCTTTTTATCCCGTCGTGTAAGGCTGGTGTAAGAAAATCCGGTCAATGCCAAACAATAAAAAACCCGCCGTAATGGGCGGGTTAAAGTTATTTGTACTGACTAATTCAGTAACTGGCCTTTTTTATGACATTCGGAAACCCCTGTATTGTGAAACACCCCCTCCTTTGTTATAGCGTCCAATAAATCCGTGCGGGTGTATTGGTCAAAAAGTATTCAGCTCTTAAGTCTTGATGCTTTAGGCCGATTCAATAATTAAAATAACAGAAATTATTAGAAGTAAGTTTTATGGTGTCTGATGTATCAATCAATTGATTCAACTTAATACGTTCAAAGCAATTAATATTTTTTCTTTAGCCTTTTCCCATAGCTTGTAGTATTCGCACTAGTTGCTTTTTTGGGGTGGCAACTACTCCTCATGGATTATGACTAAATAATGGCAAATGTTAATAAGAACAATTCGGAACAAAAAATAACTTCAGCCTTACTATGGGGCGGATTCTTCATCTTTCTTGCTGTATTGTTACCAATTTTATTGGTCAAATTCCCAGAAGCAAAGCCAGAAACTGAATCTATTGCTACATGGTTCCAAAGGAGTGGTTCTATTATGGTAATTCTAGCTATATGGTTGGAATTGAAGATGCATTCAATTTCTGGTTATATGAATGTAGATGAATCTGTAGTAGTGATAAACGAATTTCCAACAGATGCAGTAAAACGGTATAACCTATGTTATAAAATCGCGATGATTGTTGGATTTTTTATAGCCGTTATTGGCTCAATAATATGGGGCTATGGTGACTTGCTTTACCTGTTTTTTGATTGCGAAAGAGTAATTAATGGTGTCATTTCCCCTTGACACTATATTTCTTATAATATTCATTGGAAAGGGTTTGCGCCTCTGCTAGAGCAGCGGATGTAAGAGCCTCTGCAACAGAATCTCTTGCTTTCTTTGCTTTCTCATAACCTTGAGCCGATGCTACATTCAACCATGCATAAGCTAGCTTATAGTCTTGTGGAATACCTTTACCTGTGCCATACATCCTCCCTAGCATGAATTGCGCCGATGCATCCCCCTGCTGTGCAGATTTCTCTAACCAGTAGAAGCATTGCTTAGAGTCTTGAGGTACACCTTGGCCTTTGTAATACATGAACCCTAGCAGGAATTGTGCCTTTGCATCCCCCTGCTGTGCAGATTTCTCTAACCAGTAGAAGGATTGCTTGTAGTCTTGAGGTACACTTTGGCCTTTGTAATACATGAACCCCAAATTAAATTGCGCCTTTGCTTGTCCTTGCCGTGCAGATTTCTCATACCAATAGAAGGCTTTCTTATGGTCTTGTGGAACACCTTCACCATTGTCATGCATGATTCCTAAATTAAATTGCGCCAATGCATCCCCCTGCTGTGCCCTGTTTAGCATTTCTTGTTGAGTATCTATTTCTTGTGCATTCGCATGAGATTTTACAAATCCAGAGAAACCCAAAAGAGAAACAAGGATTATGACAATAATACGAGACATAGGGAAAAGGCCTTTTATTTTTAAATTGCTTGCTGTTTAGAACAGTAACTGGTTGATAAGTAATCACAACTATTTCACAGGGAAGTTAAGATTCGACTGTTTTACCAACAAACGAACCCTGCAAAACAAAGTAAATCATGATACATAAACCAATTTATCGGCAGGTTTCTGGATAACTTAAAAAAATTAAAGTTACCTGTTTTTTTGAAATTCATCTTTCTTTCTTATTAATGGCCACTTTATTCATCTAATCCACCGCCATGGGCAAACGCAAAAAAGGGAATAGCAGGATTAACAGAAAAGTAATTTTCATGTGCTTTATAAAATATTTCTCTGATAAAGTATTTTGTAAAAAGGAGCGGCCTGCCCATTACCTTGTCACATTATCTATCCGTTTTGTATCGCGATTATTCGTAATGTCCGCGCAATAATCGCGTATTGTCTTTAACTTGGCTTGCCCGATACCGTTAATACTCAACAGACTCTCATCGGGTGCGGTTGCAATAGAATTTGGAGTATCTAGCCCCAAACTGGACAACTCTTCAATTGTTGTAGCGTTTATTTTTGGGATGGTGTCAATAAATCGCGGGAAAAAAGTCTTGATAATATGACTCATGCCCCAGAGTTTATCTAAGTAAATTTTCCATTCCGTCGGTATGGGTATTTCATTCAACTGCCTGGAACGGCTCTCTATTGAATCATGTGATTCGACAATCTTTCGTACAGCAATGAGAAATTTAAGGTACTCTCCGCCATCACTGGGAATCTGACCGACGCTTGATGCCATAGTGCCGCTGACAGGCTCATCCATATCAATTCCAAGCTCACGGAATGTCTTAGTTTTTGCAATCCAACTACCTTCCCACATCTCTGTAGCAATTTTGGGCGGCTTTGAATTTATATCTGAATGAACTTCACCGTGCCGCAATAGCACACGTAGCGGGGTACGAAGCTGCATAGTTGCACAGAACTGCATCCCACTTATTACGTCTTGATTGTTATTCCATGTTTCAATTTTGTTGTTTTGACTTTCTTTATCTGTTGCAAAAATTTTAACTTTTGGTTTTGCTCCACTCACATCAAGCGGAAGATACTTTTTTGTTTTGCCCTGAATCGTGTTCATCATCCAACGAATAACCCCCATAGTACCTCCTATGTGATGAAGCTGGACCACACCAGAGCCAGCGAAGTATACTGTATGATAACTGAGAATTAATACACTGGCTTATTGTTGCTTAGGCCGTGCATCGTTTCCAGCTTATCCATTATGTGCTTAAGGTTTGCTGTCATTGTATTTTCAGCTTTGCGGCATCTATACGCTGATAACAAGTAACTGTTGCATGATTCGGCAAGTCGACCCCATTCTTTTCTTTGTACTGATTTACAGCCTGTTCACATGTTTGATGACCTTCACGGTAATAAATTCTCACTGGCTTTTTTTTACCAAATTGAAACTCAAGCTTATCTAGTCGATTTTTATGATTTGTCACTTAGTTTCTCCAATTCTGTAATTCTTTCCTCAAGCTCTGTGTCTTTAATCATGTTGCCCAAAGATATCAGCATGTAGACAAGCCGTGTAGCTTCCTGAGTAGGTATCACCCTAAGCCGTGCTTCCTTGTATACTGCCGCGATTTCACGTCTGACATCCTTAATATTAGCCAGTCTAGGGCGGGTGGGGTTAGACACAATCACCTCACCTTCAATAGTTTGTTGCTGTTTTTCTTTCATAATTTAAGGTGTTTATGTCGTGCATGAGTGCCAGGGGGTAAATATCATATATATCCTATATAAACTATTATTTATGATTGTCATGTTAATCATAAGCATAAAATGATGTTTAAAATCATTTTAAGAGGTGTTGCGTGTATTTTATCCGCTCTTTTGATGGAGATGTAAGCATTGAGTATTTTTATCGCCTCCCGGTGCGTTCTGATGCGTTTTTATGTAAGAGCAAGTTGTTCAGTAGACTTATTCGCGTGTTTCTCTTTATTTTTGTTGTCATATTCTTCCTTTATATTTGTTGCCGGTAGTAATCTGATTCATGGCCTTGCATAACTCTATTTCACCTCATTCGTAGCATGTAATAACACTACCCCTTGGTATTAAGTATTAAGGTCTCCCACACAGGGAGCTATAGAGCTAAAAACAGCAATTCTTAGAAAACATGCTCAATCCTTTATGTGGTAATAGTTTCGGCATTATTTTACGTGTTTCTCAAACTCCCATAGTGGGAGTTACCAATACCCAAAAATACCCCTATAGCTCCCACACTGGGAGTTATAAGCTCCCACAGTGGGAGTAGTAATTTATTTTTCACATTGCCCCCAAGTTTTGTAATCATTAGTTGGCCCTGATTGAGTAATGCCTATTTCTCTATCAGAGGCAGTAGCCAGATGAGTGAAGCGATAAAGTGAGCAGATTTTTTTCATTGCGCCGGTTCCGCCTTGTCTCGTTTTCACAATAAAGCCCTTTTTCTGCAATTCATCTAGGGCACGATAAAACGTGCCATTCTTCCAGTTGCGATTCTCATGTCGTGAAAATATCGCATCAATACGGCCATTATTTTTTCCGTCATACTGCAACATGAGGTCATGCCATAATTTGAGCGAATAAGCTGAAAGAGAGCGATATGCCAAAGTATCAGTGATGCTATGAGGTACGTTGTAATATCGCCCATAGTCACGCCTTCCTTTTAAACCTGAACGTGTACGCGCCATATTTCATTCCAATCCTCGCAGTAGCAGAGCCGCTTGAATAGTTTTAGCGTCTAACCAATATTCACGGATTGGGTGTGAACCGTGTGGGTTTTGTACGTCCATACGTTTGATAGGCCAGCCTAGATAGTCAAGTTCCTTGATATATGCAGAAAGCCGCCATTTGTTCAATCCAAACGATGGCTGAGTAAGTCTTTCGCCTGTTAGCAGACGTTTAAGAACTTGGCCTGGTAGCGTTGACGGCTCAGGCCATTTAGGGGAAAATGGAAGCTCAGGCAGCAGTGATAATTGCTCGCCACCAACGCCAGCCCCCGTCGAAGGATTGCTGGCGTTATTCATTTTTTATCCCCATTCAATAGTTCCGCAATTTCTGCCACAGGCCAAAGTAACCGATTGCCGAACTTCACCGGACGTATTCCAAAACATTCGCCTGTTAAACAATAATTCTTTCTGATTGTTTGATTAGCACGGTTTGTGCATCGTGCAAATTCTTCTGTCTTGATGTGGTCACGGCCTGTTGCAATTGCAGCCAATGTTGGCGGGATTGAGTTTCGTTGCTCCATCTTTCGTATCCTCTAAACAATGCGCTTTAGCAGGATTGCTATATCTGCGCATGGTTAAGAATAATGGAGCTTTAAACGCTTAATAGAGGTGGTGAAAGTTTTGGAAATGCCTTATGAGTACTAGCATTCAGGCGAATTTATGTGAAAACTTTTGCCGAAAGTTTGAGAGTTTTATCCTAGATTTACTTTATTAAACGCTTTTTTGACTGTTTCAGGGTTAAACGGCTTTGCCCCTCCACGCTTTTTAATACCAACATGGGTTAGTGAGTGGGTAACTTTTTGAGCTAATATGCTTCGCTTAATAAGCAAGTTTGAATCTTTTTTGACAAGTTGGCGTGCAAAATAACGTGCAGGAGTGTACCAAGATTGTTCTGGTTCCGGGTCTCTGGTGTCAACGATTTCCCATGGATTTTTGTCTTTTGTTTCAGGTTCATTTAGCCTGCTGCTATTCACTTCTTGACAGGCATCAGTCGACAACGCTGCTTTGTAATATAACTGTTCTCGACTGATTTCCTGAGGCTCTTCTAACTCAAAATAATGCTCATAAAAAGGGTGTGCACTATCATCCGTATCTGCTGCAAAATACTTGTCAACAGTTGCAAATGGATTATATAGCAGTGCATTGGCTACTGTTGAATATACAGGATGCTTTTCATAAGTACTCAATTCTCTACTGTATATCTTAGGGTTTTCTACCCAGTAATGCGCTTTTAATTCTGCTTTGTGTGGTTTTAATAAAGCATATAAAACAATCTCATTATTCTCAGCTCGATTTAATAAGGTAACCTCATCATCTCCAGATATCTTGCAGTATTCAATATTTTTTCCATTTCGTGAGTTGTGTATTTTGCTCATCTCTTATTTTCCCTAGTCCTAGTGGAAGTCGATACAATCAACAACCTCCACATCTTTGCCAATAAAAATAAATGTGATACGCCAGTTCCCGTTTACTGTTACGGAGTAGTGATTAGTAAGGTTGCCAATTAAGGTATGTAATCTCCAATTAGGCGCATTCATATCACCTGATTGCTCTGCATTATTCAGCGCAGTAAGTAGTATGCGTAGTTTCGCCGCATAGCGTGGTTGTATGCTCTATTAACTTACCGTTAGAAAAAAGCGCTGAAGTCCTTTATGAAAGAATGTCTTTATCGCAGAGAAATTATACTGTTAATTAAAAGATATCAATTTAAATAAATAGTGTTACTAGCTTTTTATTACATGCAGTCGTTTTTCTACAGGTAAGTATTCAATTTTTGCTTGTTCTAAAATCCATGATTCAATTTTGATGTGCCATATACGTAGCAAATCAAGTGGACGGCGAATGTAATGTTTTTCTCGTATCCCTTGTGGCTTGTGTCCTTGTATTTGGGCGGCGATACCAGCGGGCATCTCTATCCATTCGGTCAAGCTGGCAAAACTGCGGCGCAATCCATGCAAAGTCACAATCACCCCGGCAACGGCACACGCTTTATCGTGCGCAATACGTGGCTCAACTAAATGACCACTTGCTGAAGTTGGGCTACTGAATACCCATTGATTGCGGCGCGGTAGATTGGTTAGTAGGTGCGAGACATAAGGTGTTAATGGAATGACTCTCAACCCTTCCATCTTGTCTTTTATGGTCATGCTGTTCCACTGAAAATCTATATCATCCCATCGAACGGAAACTAATTCATTCGGGCGCGCACCTGTGAGCAATAAAGTTTGTAAATATACGGATATAACGGGATTTTGAATTTGTTTGATTGCATTAAACCATACGGGTAATTGTTCACGCTGTAATGCGTCATTCCTTGGTGAGGCTTTGCCTAGATATTTTTTGACTTCTTTGCTTTGCGCGGAGTTGCTGGTAACAATTGCGCTATAAATGGGATGAGCAATACACCAATTTAGAAATGTGCTTAATAGAGCTCTGGCATTGCGGGCGCGTGCCGGTCTTTTTGCTCCCTCAATTTTTGCCCATGTTGTCATTCTCTCGGGCGTAAGGTCAACAAGCCGAACCAATGCCAGCGATGCAAGTGTACCGGGTTCAGTTAGTCTGTTGCTTCGTGTTCTTTTTTTTCCACCCGGTTGCATAGCGCGCATATGGTCATGTAAATGCAATGTGCCCCATGTGGACTTCATGGCGGCAATATATTCTCCCCATGCCTTATTTACTGTCACAGTTTCGCGGGTTTCCTGTGCCTTCTGGGTAGCAATAATGGCCTTTTTTGCAGCGACTTCATCAGCCTTTACTTGGCGTGGGTCAATGCCTAAATCTGTCATTGCTTTAAGGCGTGTTGCTTCTGCTTGTGCCTTGCCAATAGTCCACGTGCGTTGGTCGCCAATGGTTATGCGAATGGTCTTGCTGTTTAGCTCGGTTTGAAATATGTATGACTTGGAGTCATTGGCGGTAACACGCAACCCTAACCCCGGCGTTTTCCCGTCCCAATATATGCTTTGCTTCGTTCCCGGTTTGCACGCAAACTCTGCAACTCTTTCTGTAGTAAAGTTTTTCCATTTCATCGCGACATTTTTGTGTAAGGCTGGTGTAAGGAAATAATACACTAATTGCGGAATGCTTATCAACACAAATAAAAGTAGGTATGTAATTAATTGACTGTTTCTATTGATTTTATGTGGTTCTGTAAATATCAATCAACGCTGATGAATATGAATTTACTGGGACTCATAATCCCTTGGTCACTGGTTCGAGTCCAGTCAGACCCACCAATAAAACAAAGAGTTGCGAGCTAATACTTGCGACTCTTTTTTATTTTCTACAAAATGTCACCAGTATGTCACTATGCTTTATCAGTCAATCAAACAAAATCCATCAGGCACAAAAAACCCCGTGATTGCAGACTGAGGGGATATTACGGGCAACAAAAAACCCGCCACATGGACGAGTTGTTGTGGTCGGGACTAAATTGCTTGTTTCCTGATAGAAGATGTTTGAGCTGGGTCCGCTTTAGTGGACGGATAAGTCACTAGCATTATGCAGCGATT
>CAXBGL010000080.1:0-12157 GCA_963975255.1 uncultured Nitrosomonas sp.
TTTTATGAATTCTTAAATCAAATTCAACATTTAATTGTGACATAGCCTAATTAAAAACAGATATTTAAAATTCCATTTCCACGTGATGATGAAAAATCATATCTAAGCTTAACTGATTATTCAGAAGCCGATAACATCCATTCCAGTTGATTAAAAACATAGGAAAAATTGACTAATGTCAGATTCTAACCCAGTAGATATTCCTCGCGGTAATGCCGCGGGTTTTGTTGCCAATTTCAAACAAGATTTTACCTCCGGATTTTTTGTATTTTTGATCGCGTTGCCGCTATGTTTGGGCATTGCTGTTGCCAGTGGTTTTCCTCCCATAGCAGGAATATTTACTGCGATTATCGGCGCAATCATGACGACTTTTATCAGCAACTCGGAGTTGACGATTAAAGGTCCTGCTGCAGGAATGATCGTGATTGTCTTTGGTTGTGTCAGTGACTTTGGTGGGCCGAGTAGCCCTGAAGCTTACCAGGCTGCGCTAGCGGTTGGTGTTGTGGCAGCTGCTTGTCAGATTATTTTTGGATTGTTTCGAGGTGGAATTCTCAGCGAATTTTTCCCACTTTCAGCCGTGCACGGAATGCTTGCAGCGATTGGCGTCATTATTATTATTAAACAGATACCTGTTGCGCTAGGATTTGAAAATGCAACAGGCAAGCCGCTTGAAATGGTGGTGCAAATTCCAGAGTACATATCAGGGGCTAATCCAGCCATTGCGGCAATTGGATTAGTCAGTATCATTATTATGTTTACGTGGCCGGTGTTATCTAAAAAAATAAGTGCCTTGAAGAAGTTACCTGCACCCATTGTTGTATTGTTTGCAGCGATTCCAATGGGTATGTATTTTAACCTGTTACAAGATCATTCATACGATTTTCAAAGTCGGACTTATCAACTAGGAGAACAGTATCTTGTTGATATGCCTGATCGTATATTTGGTATGTTTGATTATATTACTTTTCCAGATTTTTCAGTTCTGAGCGATCCGCTTGCTTGGAAATGGATATTTATGTTTTTTGCAATTGGGAGTTTAGAGTCATTATTGAGTGCAAAAGCGGTTGATATGATTGACCCTTGGAAGCGCAAAACAAATATGAACCGGGATGTTGTGGCAGTTGGTAGCGCGAATCTTGTGGCTTCTTTCGTGGGTGGCTTACCAATGATTTCAGAGATTGTTCGTAGTCGCGCAAATATTGATAACGGTGCACGCACACGTTTCTCAGATATGTGGCACGGTATTTTTCTATTGCTTTGTGTGGCATTGATTCCAACCATGTTGCATCTTATTCCCCTTGCAGCGCTTGCGGCAATGTTGATTTTCACAGGAACGCGATTAGCACACATAAACGAATTCAAACATATGCTTGAAATTGGACGTGAGCAATTGCTTATTTTTGTTGTGACACTGGTTGCGGTATTGTCTACGGATTTGCTCATGGGAATCGGAATTGGAATAGCCGTTAAAATATGTATTCATTTATTCAATGGCGTACCTATTGGCTCATTTCTTTTGGCTAAATTGGATGTGGAAGAGGTCGATGCTAATACTGTTAAGGTTGTTGCAAAACATGCAGCAATATTTAGTAATTGGATTTCTTTCCGCAAGAAAATTTTGTCTTTAGGCTTGGAACAGAATAAAAATGTCATTCTTGATTTATCTGATACAAAATTAGTTGATCATAGTGTCATGGATAAATTAGATGGTCTAAAAAGTGATTTTAAGGAAGCAGATTTATCTTTAACCATAGTTGGTTTGGATAGTCATAAGCCGCTGGCAAATCACAAGCATTCAGCAAGAAAACGGGCGTGAACGTAAAAGTAGCTGCTAAATCGACTGACAGAACCTTTTTAGGTAAGGGTTCTGTCAGTACTCTCTGTGTATTTTGGCTTTAATGTAGAACTTAATTGCTTAAAAGCCGTGCCTATTCTGTCTCGGTGCGTGTATCTCCTCGCAATAAAATCATGAAGTCATGTTTTTCAAACAAATTTAGCTGCAACAGTCTCAATATTTGTTGCATACTTTTCTTCATTTTTGATTGACACTTAATGAATGCCAATAGCATGTATATACATGCAGCTATCCAGATTTGAGTCATCACTGCATTTTTACTTGTACCAACAAAAGTCTTAATTTTCAGATTCTGCTTAATCCATTTGAAGAACAATTCTACTTTCCAGCGCGCCTTATAGTTGTTTGGTCTTTTTATTTGATCAATAGGTTTTCTATTGTTAGTTGGTAAATTTTTGATAATCGCTCAATATCGTTTACTTCAACATTCTCGTTGAGTTTATGGATGGTGGCATTGCAAGGACCAAATTCGATTACCTGTGAACAGATGTCAGCGATAAAGCGCCCGTCAGAGGTGCCACCAGAAGTGGACAATTGTGGTTTGACTTCTGTCACAGTTATGATTGCATCACTCATGGCGTTAGCGAGCTCAGCTTTGGGTGTCAGAAAAGGCTTGCCAGAAAGACTCCAGTCCAAATCGTAGTCGAATCCGTGTTGATCAAGAATTGCATGCGTACGAGATTGTAAAGACTCAACGGTGCTGGCAGTTGAGAAACGGAAATTGAACAACATATTTACTTCCCCTGGAATAACATTGGTTGCGCCTGTTCCGCCCTTGATGTTGGAAATATGCCAAGTAGTGGGTGGAAAGTACTCGTTTCCCTCATCCCATTTGGCTTGAGCTAATTCAGCAATAGCCGGGGCGGCAAGATGTATGGGATTTTTTGCCAGGTGTGGATAGGCGATATGTCCTTGTATCCCTTTAATGGTAAGACTCCCGGACAGGGAACCTCGCCTGCCATTTTTGATCGTATCACCCAATTGATCTGTACAAGTAGGTTCTCCAACGATGCAATAATCAATCAATTCCTTACGAGACTTAAGGGTTTCTACAACTTTGACTGTTCCATCTACTGCAATGCTTTCTTCGTCAGAAGTAATCAACAGTGCAAGCGAACCAGTGTGATTCTTGTGTTGCGCAACAAAAGCTTCAATTGCAGTGATAAATGCCGCTAATGATGTTTTCATATCCGCTGCACCGCGCCCGTAAAGTAAGTTGTTGCGAATAGTGGGCACAAAGGGATCACTATCCCATTGTGCATGTGGGCCAGTAGGTACGACATCCGTATGGCCAGCAAAGCAGAGTACGGGCGAAGTCGTGCCACGTCGCGCCCAAAAATTCAATACTTTGCCAAATTGCATTTTTTCTATGATGAATCCAATTTTTTCCAAACGTTCAATTAGAATTTCTTGACAACCCTCATCATCAGGTGTGATGGAACAACGGGCAATCAGTGTCTGAGCAAGAGCCAGTGTGTCATGGGGCATGGGGTATCCTGTAAAATAGTTTTTACTAAATGGGCATGAGAAAAATACTGATGCCATTCACTCAGAATAGTTGAATGTATGAATTTCACAACAGTAGAATAATAGAAATTCACTGTTAGAGTAGGGATTCACGCGATAATCATGTAAATTTGTTCTGTATTTGATTTTGCTGTAGATAATGGATTTTACACATTTGGTTTAGATCTTGCACTGCTGTCTTTTATTGCTAGAAATGCTTCATGGCGTGACAGACATACATCTGGCGTGTTGTGAGCGTGTTACCTCAATCTTTAAACGGGGAAAATTATTATGCTCCTGTTTCTTCTTTATGTGCTGCTATCACTGATTACATTTATTGGTGTAATCTTGACAGTTCCGCTCTTACGTCGTCTCATTGTTTCCAATTCTATACTCAAAATTTTTCGTAGGATGCTCCCGCAGATCTCGCAAACCGAACAAGAAGCACTGGATGCAGGAACGGTTTGGTGGGATGGTGATCTTTTCAGTGGCAAGCCAGATTGGAACAAATTGCTGGCTTACCCTAAACCAGAGCTGACTGCGGAAGAAGAAGCTTTCCTTGCAGGGCCCGTCGAGCAGTTGTGCGCCATGTTGAATGAATGGCAAATCACACACGAATTACAAGATTTGCCACAGGAGGTCTGGCAGTTCATCAAGGATAACGGTTTTTTTGGATTGATTATTCCTAAGCAATATGGGGGTTATGGTTTTTCTGCACTGGCACACTCTGCCGTAGTAATGAAAATTGGCTCACGCAGTGGCACAGCAGCCGTGACGGTAATGGTGCCTAATTCGTTGGGACCCGCAGAGTTGCTCTTGCATTATGGTACGGATGAACAGAAGAAGTACTATTTGCCTCGCCTTGCAAAAGGTGTGGAAGTCCCTTGTTTTGCTCTAACAGCACCAGATGCGGGATCAGATGCAGGTTCAATGCCAGATTTCGGAGTGGTGTGCCGGGAAGATTATGATGGTCAGCAAAATGTGTTGGGTATGCATGTCACTTGGGAAAAACGCTATATTACATTGGGACCCGTTGCAACACTGATGGGACTTGCATTCAGGCTTCGTGATCCCGATCAGATACTAGGTAATGAGGTAGATCTTGGCATTACTTTGGCTTTAATTCCTACTCATACGCCGGGTGTGAATATTGGGCGTCGTCATTTTCCACTCAATGCGGCATTTCAGAATGGGCCGAATTCTGGTAAAGACGTGTTCATTCCTTTGGACTGGGTTATTGGTGGACGTGATGGGATTGGTTGCGGCTGGCGCATGTTGATGAACTGTCTGGCAGCAGGTCGTTCTATATCTTTACCTGCAACCAGTACTGGCGCAGCCAAGTTTGCAGCACGTACCAGTGGTGCTTATAGTAGAGTACGGGTGCAATTTAATACGCCTATTGGTTATTTTGAAGGTATTGAAGAAGTCCTGGCACGCATCGGTGGGAACACCTATATGATGGATGCAGCACGTGTAATGACAGCCAGTGCAGTGGACATGGGCGAGAAGCCTTCTGTAATTTCAGCAATTGTTAAATATCACCTGACGGAACGTGCGCGGCAGTCAATTAACGATGGTATGGATATACATGGTGGCAAAGGAATCTGTATGGGTCCGAGTAACTATCTGGGACGCAATTATCAGCATATTCCCATTAGTATCACAGTTGAGGGTGCAAATATCCTTACGCGCAATATGATTATTTTTGGGCAAGGTGCTATTCGTTGTCATCCTTACATCTTGCAAGAAATTAATGCGGCCTATGATAAGGATACAGAGCAAGCCTCCCGGGCATTTGATCAAGCTTTAATGCAGCATGTTAGGTTTAGTGTCCGCAATGGTGTGATGAGTCTGGTATATGGCTTGGTCGGCAAATATATGAAAAAGTGTATTCCTGATGGAGCAAGACCTGAAACAGCTAGCTATTATCAACAATTGACCCGGTTCTCTACCGGCTTTGCATTAATTGCCGATACGGCTTTACTGAAACTAGGGGGGGCACTTAAACGCAAAGAAAGACTTTCTGCCAGATTGGGTGACATTCTAAGTATGCTTTATCTATGTTCAGCGACATTGAAACGCTTTGAAAATGATTACCGACACGAAGCAGATTTGCCGTTATTGCATTGGTCTATGCAGGATGCAATTTATCGAATACAACAGGCTTTTGATGAGTTTCTACATAATTTTCCTGTGAATGTTGCATTATTGTGGTGTTTGCGCTTGCTTGTGTTTCCGTTGGGAAAACGATTCACACCGCCTTCAGATACCTTGTCGCACCAAGTTGCCAAACTGATGTTGGAACCAGGGCCAGCCCGTGATCGCTTGACTGCAGGTATTTATATCCCACAAACTGTTGACGAGCCATTGGCTGATTTGGAGCAAGCATTGCAGTGTGCCGTTGAATGTGAAGCAATAGAGACTAAGTTGCATCGTGCGTTCAAGGCTGGAAAAATTTCTGTGCCAGATGAAGAGAAAATTGATGTAGCGATGAAACAAAATATTATTTCAGCCTCTGAAGCGGCATTACTCAATAAAATGAAAATCTTGCGACGTCGTGTGATCATGGTTGATGATTTTTCACCTAAGTTTGGTAAAGCATAATAGATCTTAGTTCATCAAGAAAGGAAGTCGAGAATTATTAATTTAAAATATATCAATAGGTCTGCAAACCCATTTCCTGATCTGAATATGTATAGAAAAAACATTAAAAGGTAAATCATGGTAATCAGGCAAGATGATCGGCACAACGTTATCTCGGTAGAGCAAGCCTTAACATTAGACGGTTTGTTTCGCGAAAGGGTAAAGCGCTCTCCTCAACAGGTTGCTTATCGGTATTTTGATCAGTTGAGTGAACAGTGGGGTGCGTACACATGGGCACAGATGGATCAAGCAGTAGCTTACTGGCAGGCTGCTTTTTTTAAAGAGGCATTGGCTCCAGGTGACCGAGTAGCAGTGATGATTAGAAACTGTCCAGAATGGGTCATGTTTGAACAAGCGGCATTAGGTTTAGGATTGGTTGTGGTGCCACTTTATACAGATGATCGCGCTGAAAATGTGGCTTATACGTTGTCTGACGCTGAGGTTAAACTATTATTGTTGGAAAAAACAGATCAGTGGCAATCAATTAATAGTGCGTGTAGTCAGATTGATGGATTACAGCGCATTGTTTTAATCAACATGATTGATGAGAATTGTAGCCACATGCCTGATGAGAGTAAGGTTGTCTCGCTTAATAATTGGTTGCCAGCAAAAGGGGGGGGTGTTCAACATAACAATAGTGATCCTCACAGTTTAGCTACAATCATCTATACATCGGGTACTTCAGGTCGACCTAAAGGGGTGATGTTAAGCCATCACAACATTCTTACTAATACATCCAGTTGTTTGCAAGTTGTGACGGTTCTATCGGAAGACTTACTGCTTTCATTTTTGCCGTTATCGCATACATTTGAACGCACATCAGGCTACTATGTCCCTATGATGTGTGGTGCGACCATAGCCTATGCGCGCTCAATTCAGCAATTACAAGAGGATTTGTTGACCATTTGTCCAAGTATTCTTATTTCAGTACCACGTATCTATGAAAGAGTTTACGCAGGTATTCGCACCAAGCTATCAAAAGGACCCAAACTGAGTAGGCAGTTATTTAATTTCGCAGTAGCAGTAGGCTACAGTCGTTTTGAACATCAACAGGGTCGTGGTTCCTGGCAGTTGTCTCATTTACTATGGCCAATACTGGAAAAATTGGTAGCCAGTAAGGTATTGAGTAAATTAGGTGGTCGATTACGCCAAGTAATGTGTGGTGGGGCACCATTGTCGGCAGAGGTGTCTCGTATATTTATCGGTTTGGGTTTGCCAATTTTACAGGGTTATGGCATGACCGAAAGTAGTCCTGTGGTATGTGCGAATAGACTTGAAAACAATGTGCCTGCCAGTGTAGGGCCTCCGATTCCGGGTGTGACAGTCAAGCTCGGAGAAAATAATGCATTGTTAATACATGGTCCCAATGTGATGCTGGGTTACTGGAATAATCCAGAGGCGACGCAGGAAGTTTTGTCTACAGATGGTTGGCTTAACTCCGGTGATGTAGCGGCTATTGATGGGCAGGGCCGTGTAACCATTACCGGACGACTCAAGGAGATCATCGTGATGTCTACGGGAGAGAAGGTGCCGCCTGCCGATATGGAAGCAGCGATATGCCGTGATGTGCTATTTGATCAGGTAATGCTGGTTGGTGAAGCTCGTTCTTATTTGGGTGTGTTGGTTGTTTTAAATGTGGATAATTGGAATAGTGTCGCAGCAGAATATAATATTGATTCTAATTTGCTTGATTCAAGGCAACAACAGCAAATAGAGAAAATTTTATTGGATAAAATTACTTATCAAACCCGTGAATTCCCGGGTTACGCCAAAATACGTCGTGTCGCGATTATTCGGGAGCCATGGACCATTGAAAACGATTTGTTGACACCGACCTTAAAATTACGACGTAAAAAAGTTTTGGATTACTATAAAGTAGAAGTTGAGAGGCTTTACGAGGGACACTAATGCTTCATCAGCTAGGCTGAAGTTTGGGTAGGAGCGCTATTTATAATTTTTTATGAGAAGTGGTTATGGCAAAAGCACCGAATAAGCTGGATAAAGTAATACTGGAAGCACGCCAAAATGCAGATAAACGCGCCAAGGGATATCGAGAACAAGCACTGAAGCTGTATCCTTGGGTGTGTGGTCGTTGTGCACGTGCTTTTGACCACAGTACACTTCAGTTGTTGGAAGTACATCACAAAAATAGCAATCACGACGATAACCCTCCTGATGGCAGTAATTGGGAATTACTATGTACTTACTGCCATGAGAATGAACATTCTAAGATTAAAGACTCAATGGGGCGTTCTGACGGTGGAAATACTGAGGAAGTTGCTACCTTTAATCCATTTGCAGATCTTAAGAATCTGATGAAGGGTAAATAGTCATTGAAAAGTTTGCCGTGTCACGATAATAGATTGATTTAGTGATGCCGGATTCTCGTCTGTTTTATATTCATGATCCCATGTGCAGCTGGTGTTACGCGTTTAGCGCAAGCTGGGTTGTGCTGCAAAAGGAGTTGCCTGCTAATATTCAAATTATTTACTTGTTGGGAGGACTGGCACCCGAAACAACAGAACCTATGCAAGTAGATTTACAGAATAAAATTCAGCAGACTTGGCATCGAATTGAGGAAACAGTCCCTGGTGTTAAGTTGAATTATGATTTCTGGTTGTTAAATACACCCTTTCGTTCAACTTATCCCGCTTGTAGAGCTATTTTGGCAGCCAAAAAGCAGGGGAATGAGTTTGAAACTAAAATCTTACAGGCTATTCAAGTAGCCTATTATCAGAAAGCAAAAAATCCTTCATTACAAGCTGTGCTTCAAGTATGTGCGTCTGAAGTAGGATTGGATGCCGTTGCATTTAAAAAAAACCTTGCCAGCGCTGATGTGGAAAGTGAATTGCAACATGAGATTCAACAAGCACGTAGTATGGGTGTTAATTCTTTTCCATCCTTGCGTTTACTTCACAATGGGGTGCAGTTTTCCATTACGGTCGACTATCTTAATCATCTAACGATGATTGATGAAATAACCAACATAATAGAAACTTATCACAACTAAGCTAAAGTTGTAGTGTGAGTATTTGAAATACAGTTTATGTGAGCAGCCTTTCTGGTTGAAAGCCTTAATGTTGTTGTTTATTGTTAGTAAGATTTTAAGCTAAAATATTTTAAGGGTCTTAGGAAGTTAAAGTGGGTCTAAGCGTAATATTTTGAGTATTTCATAGTAGAGATATCACGATTATGATTAAAACGAAATTCGGTTTCTCTCAAGCGCAGATAAAAGGTATGCTGAGGTACGCCATTAAGCTTTGCCAAACGGCGTTTAGCAAAGCTCCAAAAAGATTCAATGCCATTGCCAATGCCGTTTTCCACTAGTGCTTATCTGTAGATGAGAAATATGCGATAAAACGTCTATCCATTTTGACTATATTAGAGATATTTAAGGAATGACCAAATTGACCGCTTTTTAAGGTAATTTAAGTTAGATTCGTTTGCATAAGCTTCCCTTTCGAATGAAATATTACGGTAGGCTCTGTTGCTATTTCTGTATTGAACTAATCGGTATAAGTATTCGAATCCATACCAGATAAAGAAGGGTAGAATAAAGAGTTCAAGTTGCTGCTTTATATGAATAAGTTCGTGGTTAATGAGTATTTTATTTTCCTTTACATGATCATGTTTTACAATAACAAAAGGGAATAAGGCAATACCATTAACCCACTTCGCTGTAAACCATTTGAAGAATGTCTTATTTTTGACCACAAACATGTAGAGACTTTATAGCAAAAGATAGGTGCAATGCGCACTTACCTTGGGTTAAATCCTAAATTTAGCATAATTGCCGGAAAAACCAATTAAGATTATTGTATTTAATCGGAATATGCTCATACAATTAGACTAACTTATTCTGAGGTTATAAGATGAAAAACCCCTTGAATGACCTTACCCCTGAAGAAAAGCGTGTCCTGATTGATAAAGGAACTGAAAGTCCATTTACAGGTGAATACAATAATTTCTTTGAATGCGGCGTATATACCTGTAAGCAGTGTGATACGCCGTTGTATCGCTCAGAAGATAAATTTAATTCACACTGTGGTTGGCCAAGTTTTGATGATGAAATTCCGGGTGCCGTAAAGCATGTAACGGATGCTGATGGTCGGCGTACGGAAATAATATGTGCAAACTGTAGTGGTCATTTAGGGCATGTATTTGCAGGCGAAAGACTTACAGAAATGAATGTTAGGCATTGTGTTAATTCGACTTCACTAAATTTTGTGCGTGCTGAAGATAATGGATAAAGAGGAAAACAGAGATATAAACAAAGCCTATTTTGCGGGTGGTTGTTTCTGGGGTATGGAGCATCTAATGCAGCAGCATCCAGGCGTCAGCAGTGTTGTTTCGGGTTATATGGGTGGAAAAAAAGAACATCCCACTTACCGTGAAGTGTGTAGTGGTATGACTGGACATCTTGAAGCAATCGCTGTTACTTACAACGCTCATCAAGTTAACTTTGAATCATTAGCAAAATTATTTTTTGAGATTCATGATCCTACTCAGAGTGATGGTCAGGGACCTGATATTGGTAGTCAGTATGCTTCTGCTATCTTTTATCAGAATGATGAAGAAAAGCAGATTGCTGAAAAGCTGATTAATATGCTTGAAGCAAAAGGATATAACATCGTAACAAAATTATTGCCTATGTGGCCATTCTGGCAAGCTGAAGACTATCATCAGGATTATTATCAAAAAAACAGAAAACGACCCTATTGCCATCGATATGAGAAAAAATTTTAATGTTTGGCTTGTACCGATTGGTCAATAACAAGCTTCCCGGTTCTCTATACTATAAAGCCGTGAGTGATCTCAAAAAATTAGTCGCTGCACCCACGACACATTTTTTACAGTATGAAGATGGCGTATATTTATTAAAGGGGTATTAATGCGATTCCAAACGTTTATTTTCTTGCTGACAGGCTTAGCTTTGGTGGTCGTGAATATTTCCTGCTCATCGACTCAGATGGGTAACCAAGCGCTGGATGAACAGCACAAAAGTTCCAAGGCGTCTGGACTAGTTCACAAGCATGATGAATCTACAGATTTTACGGATCAGTTAAAGCCTGATGGGCAACTTGCACCCAGGCTTCAAAATTTAGGTGTACACATATTCCCGGTCAACACATAGAACAAACAAGCACAGCTATTTATTAATCAGGGAATCAACCTTGCTTATGGTTTCAATCATGCCGAGGCACAGCGCGCATTTCAAGAGGCCGCAAGGTTAGATCCGACACTTGCAATGGCCTATTGGGGACAAGCGCTTGTTCTCGGCCCCAACATAAATGCAGTGATGGATCCGAATAAGGAGCCACAGGCTCTGGAAATGGTTCAACAAGCCAGGTTAATGATGAAACAGGCTTCACCGAAAGAGCAGGCGCTGATCAACGCCTTAGAAAAACGTTATTCGGGAAAAGCCGCGCAGCGTATGGCAAACAACAAGGCTTATGCAGATGCGATGCGCCAAGTACATCAGCGCTTTCCAGATGACCCTGATATTGCGATTTTTTATGTAGAGTCAGTGATGACACTCAGCCCCTGGGGCTATTGGATGCTGGATGGCAAGCCGTACGAGAGAACGGCTGAGATCGTTGCCCTGACAGAGAAAGTAATGCGTGATTATCCAACACATCCGGGTGCATTGCATCTGTATATTCATCTCATTGAGCCAACCACCACACCCGAACGTGCTGAAAAAGCAGCGGATACCCTGTTGACGTTGATGCCGGCAGCAGGGCATATGGTACATATGCCTTCGCACATTTATCAGCGTGTGGGGCGGTACGCAGATGCAATGAAAAGCAATCAGCTTGCCATTGCAGCTGATGAGGATTACATCGCACAGTGCCGTGCTCAAGGGATATACCCAATGGCATATTATCCACACAACATTCATTTTCTATGGTTTGCAGCAACAGCAAGTGGTCAAAGTAAAATCGCAGATTAAATCTGCACAAGCAGTTGCCAGTAAGGTAGACGATGTGATGTTAAAGAAAATGCCGCAGTCAGCAGTGTTTCGTATGTTACCTTACTGGACATTTGCCAGGTTTGGGCTTTGGAAGGAAATCTTAGAAGAGGCTGCACCACCCACTACAAAGTAAGCGTCTAACCCCACCATCTAAAAATTTTCAATAAGCTCCTTTATCC
>CAXBGL010000081.1:0-12069 GCA_963975255.1 uncultured Nitrosomonas sp.
TTCTAAAGACTAATTAGATCCCCGTGGCAAGACCACGGGGAATCACAAGTTAACCATGGACTTGATAGTCTCAATAATTAAAGTACAATTAGAGAGTTAACAAAAACCAATAGTTAATTGCGACATAGCCATAAGAAACTTTACACTTCACCTAAGTTATGAAGCACACACATCAAATTTTTTAATATATTCAAGTTATATACGACAAATTTCACCAATTCCTTAGTGTAGAATAACTATGACTAGTCCTCATTAGTCGACAAATAGACTTGTAGCTGTGAAAGATACGTTTGGCATGCTTCATGTGCAGTTTGTCGAATTTACGGCATGCGATTTCTTCATGCAGATAGTGGATAATGGTCGAAAACATGAGCAAAAATAGTACGTGTTAGAAAGTATCCCAAATCACTTGACCCTTGGACCTAATCCAACATTTCATTACTAGAAGAGAGCATTATAGGCATCAAGTGAAGTAGTACGTAAAAACTGGACAGGTTGCAAAGCTCTGAACTTGATAATAAAAAAAGCAGAAAAAATGAAAAAGAAGCGAACACAATACAGCACCAATTTCAACTAGGTACGATAAATCGCCCCCAAAATCCTTTCACCTTTTGCACCTGTCACGGCAGGAAGATTCCCGGGAGCACCCGAAACAGTTTGTTGCGCCAACCAGGCAAAAGCATAAGCCTCCACCCAATCCGCCTCAATACCCAATTTATCTGTTAGTGCCACCATTTTTCTGGGTAAGGCTTGTTTCAAGCGGATCATCAGAAAACTATTTTGTGCTCCTCCGCCGCAGACATAAACTTCTTCAGAAGTGGAGCAATAATCATATATAGACTGAGTAATCGAGATGACGGTTAATTCCAGTAATGTTGCCTGGACATCTTCGGGCACTTCACTACCCAGCAAGTAACACTCTAACCAATCGATATTAAATAGTTCTCTACCCGTACTTTTGGGTGGTGGAAGTGTAAGAAATTGAGTTGCCAGAAGCTGTGCAAGTAAGCTTGGTATAACTTTACCTGATGCGGCCCATTCCCCATTTTTATCATAAGCTTTACCTATGTGACGAAGACACCAAGCGTCCATGAGTAAATTACCTGGTCCACAGTCAAAACCAAATACGGCTTTACCGGATTCTAGGCTGGTTATATTGGAAATCCCACCAATGTTGACAATAATTCTATGACAATTTGGAGACATAAATACGGCTTGATGAAAAGCAGGAACTAAAGGTGCACCCTGCCCGCCTGCGGCCATGTCACGGCTTCTGAAATCAACGACAACGGTCATATCAGTCAGCTCGGCTAATAGCGCTGCATTCACAAGCTGAATCGTATAGTTTTTGTCAAATCCTGGACAATGCCGTACCGTCTGACCGTGGCAACCAATCGCGACAACATGCTGTGAGGTGATGCCACTATCCTTGAGTAATCTCGAAACAGCCTGAGAATATAGATGGGATAACTCATTGCTGAGTAGGGCCGCACGATTAAGTTCGTCATAGCCCGGTTGATGTAAATCCAATAACTGCTGACGCAGGGACGCATCATAAGATAAAAAGAAAGTCCGAACTAAAGATAAAGAGGGGGTACGTAAATCTGCTAAGATTGCATCAATACCATCCAGACTTGTACCTGACATGATGCCTATATAATAAACAGGTTTCAAGTGCTGATGAGTCCTGTGAATGTGTTTAAAACGCTTGCTGCTATCTTAGGGAAGCATAGTTGTTATTACGCATGACATTCAATCTAGCCAGCAACGATTCAGTTTCTTTTTGAAAGGTAACTAATTCATTTTTGGTAATCGGAGGAGCCGTAGGTAAAACGACTTTAGAAGGATCACGCTGTACACCATTTACCCGTAACTCATAATGCAAATGTGGCCCAGTTGCCAAACCCGTTGAACCCACGTAACCAATGATATCGCCTTGATTGACACGCTTGCCTTTACGTAAACCCGTAGCAAATCGCGATAAATGACCATATGCAGTACTGTATTTGCCTCTATGCTGCAGAACAATTAGCTTACCGTATCCGCGCTGTGTTGCGATATTTTTTATGGTTCCACTGGCAGTCGCTTGGATTGGGGTACCAGTTGGCGCTGCGTAATCGACACCTTTATGTGCACGCCATTTTTTTAATACTGGATGAAAGCGCCGTTTCGAAAAACCAGAACTTACGCGTGAAAATGCCAAGGGTGCACGTAAAAATTCCTTACGCAGACTTTTCCCCTCGGGGGTGTAATACCCCCCCTCACCATTAGAGAACTGAAAATATACAGCTTGGTGGGATTTTCCATTATTTACAAATTCAACCGCCAAAACACGTCCTACTTTAGCTTCTTCACCTTTATCGAGGAGGGTTTCATAAACGATTGTAAACCGATCTCCCTTATGCAAATCTCGGTGAAAATCTATATCAGAAGCAAAAATCTCAGTGATTTGCATTGCTATATTATTGGGCACATGAGCCCTATCTGTAGCGGCAAATAAAGAGCTGTTTACCACACCAGATCCCATTCTGATGTGTGCGTCAAGCTCAATCGGTTGTTCGCTCATCTTGAAGGAATTATTTATTTTTTCCATCAGAAACAATTCTTCTTTACCGAAGAAGTAGCGTAACATCAGTAACTCACCGTCAACAGTCGTCTGCGCATAAACCAGTTTTCCCGGCCTTAATTGACGCATAGCCTTACTTTCTCTAGCAGCACGTAGAAAAGCAATGACATCCTGCTTATTGACATCCAATCGATCAAGAATAGCCGCAATGGTATCGCCACGCTGGACACTTTCCTGGCGCCAAAAAGTCTGGCTCAAATCAGTCTCTACGATAACATTAGGAATGTATAGATCACGCACAACCCGCTCTACATGAAAATTCCGTGGCGCAGTATTTGGTGCAATGCCGAACGCAGTAACAATACCAAACAGTGGCAAGCTTGATATAACAATCAACCAACTTAGTCGTTTTTTTGTCAATACTGACGACTTTTGGGCTAGAATCTTCTTCTTACTTCGTAGTGTCATAAATACCATAGAGTATGTTCCTCCGGTCATTCTTGATAGATATAAGTTTAACATGAAAACAGGTAGACCATGTACCAAGGTACAATAGACAACATGCAAAAAATATTTTCATGATCGCAAAATTCTAATAATAATTTAATTCTATTGTGAACAAACCAATCACTGAACAACTTGAGATTATAAAACGAGGTAGCAACGAGCTATTAGTCGAAAAAGAGCTAGAAATCAAGCTTATTACTGGTCAGCCATTGCGAATTAAAGCTGGATTTGACCCCACTGCTCCTGATTTGCATTTAGGTCATGCTGTTTTACTCAATAAACTACGCCAACTACAGGACATGGGCCATCATATCCTATTTCTAATTGGCGACTTCACTGGCATGATCGGTGATCCAAGCGGTAAAAATTCTACCCGCCCCCCATTAACTCGTGAACAAGTTTCTGAGAATGCAAAATCCTATACCACTCAAGTATTCAAAATCCTGAAACAAGACCAAACTGAAGTCGTATTTAATTCATCCTGGATGGATAAGCTTAATGCAGCTGATCTTATCAAACTGGCGGCTACGCATACTGTGGCTCGCATGTTAGAGCGCGATGATTTTGATAAGCGCTATCGCAGTAATCAGGCTATTGCGATTCATGAGTTCTTGTATCCACTCATACAAGGCTATGACTCCGTTGCACTGAAGGCTGATATTGAACTGGGTGGCACAGATCAAAAATTCAATCTGCTAATGGGACGAGAATTACAGAAGCAATCTGGACAACAACCGCAATGTGTATTGACCATGCCTTTATTAGAGGGTTTAGATGGTGTCAATAAAATGTCTAAGTCCTTAGATAACTATGTCGGTATTTCTGAGAGTCCCAAAGAAATTTTCGGCAAATTAATGTCTGTTTCGGATCAATTAATGTGGCGTTATATTGAGCTATTGTCATTTGAATCGCTGAGCACCACCCAACAATGGCAGAAAGAAGTAGAAATAGGCCGCAACCCGCGCGACATCAAAGTGCTATTTGCCAAAGAAATCGTCACCCGCTTCCATGACGAACAAGCTGCAAAAGAAGCACTGGCTGACTTTGAAACACGCTTCAAACGCGGCGCACTACCCGACGACATACCTGAGAAAACGATACAAACTGAAGAAAATGAACTGCTCTTATCTCAGTTATTAAAACAAACTGGCCTCACTGCCAGCACCAGTGAGGCACTTCGTATGATAACGCAAGGCGGAGTCAAACTAAATGGTAATAAGGTAGAAGATAAAACCACTAAAATACCGCGTGGAGAAACAGTAATCCTACAAGTAGGTAAACGAAAGTTTGCCAAAATTACCATTGCCTGATAATGCAGAACCGTTACTGAGTACCATGTAGAAGAAATCACTTCTTAGAAAGTATCCTATTTATTCAAGTAAAACAGCACTCGACATAAAATTAAATAGAAACTTATTGGATACTGCTGTATACTTATAGGTTAAGTTAGATGATATCTACCTTCCGGTTTCATCGTTCCTGACCTCTCTTCAATTTTTTAAGCTTCTTCTGGAAATTGTGTAGTGCCCTTGGTTAGCGGCGATGCTTTATTATATGCGCTAGCGGCACTTTGCCCACCAATTTCTGGCAGTCACTCTCTGCTTGCGCGTCTATTTTTTATTTATTAGGAAAATAACGTGTCTTTTGAAGATCTTAATTTACACCCTTCTATTATTAAAGCTGTTAGCGAAGCAGGCTATACCACACCCACTCCTATTCAAGAACAAGCAATTCCAGAATTACTATCTGGCCATGACATCATGGCATCAGCTCAAACAGGCACTGGCAAAACTGCCGCGTTCATGCTGCCAGCATTACATCACTTAGCAACTCCCTCTAAGGTTCGTAGTCGCGGTCCACGCGTATTAGTCCTCACACCAACACGCGAGCTTGCATTACAAGTATCTGAAGCGACTACGAAATATGGCAAATACCTGCCACGTACCAAAGTAGTCAGCATACTGGGTGGCATGCCTTATCCGTTACAGAATAAATTATTATCACAGACAGTAGATATCTTGGTCGCCACACCAGGACGTTTGATTGATCATATACAACGTGGACGTATCGACTTCTCACGCCTAGAAATGCTTGTCCTGGACGAAGCAGACCGCATGTTAGACATGGGTTTTATTGATGACGTTGAACGCATCGCATCAGCCACACCAAGTACCCGACAAACCTTACTTTTCTCAGCCACATTGGACGGTGCAATAGATAAAGTTGCCGCACGTCTTTTAAAATCACCCAAGCGTATTCAGATTGCTACACAAAAAGCAAAATTAGAAAATATTGAGCAACGACTTCATTACGTGGACAATCTTTCACATAAAAATAAATTACTGGATCATGTATTACGTGATGAAGCATTGAAACAAGCTATTGTTTTTACTGCGACTAAACGTGATGCCAATACGCTGGCAGACAACCTTCACGCCCAAGGTTATATAGCAGGTGCGCTACATGGAGACATGAACCAGCGTGAACGTACCCGCACACTTACCAAACTGCGTCGCGGTGGATTACGTATATTGGTTGCTACAGATGTGGCAGCCAGAGGAATAGATGTGGCAGGTATCACCCATGTTATTAATTTTGATTTGCCGAAATTTGCTGAAGACTATGTGCACCGCATCGGCCGAACGGGTCGCGCCGGAGCATCAGGCATCGCGGTATCTTTTGCTTCCAATAAAGATGGCATCAATCTAAAAAAAATAGAGCGTTACACTGGGCAGCAAATTGCATCCCATGTCGTACCCGGTCTGGAACCACAATTCAAACCGCGTTCTAGAACAGATGGGTTTAGAGGCACACCCAATGTCACCCATAAAGGTAGACCCTCTACACCAAATAACGGTAGACGCTCTACATCAAATAATGGGAACAGAAATCCACTCAGCACCGCAAATAATGCCAACGGCAACCGAGATAATAGTCGCAGTCGTTCATATGGCAATCAAGACAACCGTGGCAACTCATTTAGAAATGGCAATAATTCCGGATCTGGTCAATACGCTCGATCCAAATAATCAGTTCAACTTTTAGTAAGTTACCCGGTCAAACCGGGTAACTTACATGCTTACACCATCCTTCCTGGCAATATGGCTCACTGGCTCACGTCTTTGTAACATTCGCAATATCCAAAAAACGGCAAAAGCTGCGAGTAAGTGTTTGACTGTATGACCACTGACTAGCTGCCCCAGTTCATAGAGTACGTGATCAAACGTTTCTGCCAGCTTAGATAATCCGTACAAAACCATAACCCAATAGATATCTGTTCCCCGTGTATATCGAGAGGGAAAAAACATACCCAGCAAAACGATAAGTAATAATGAATAGAACTGTGTAACAATATAAAAATTCAAATTCCCGACACCTCGTTGCTCACTCCAGTACCAGTACAACACACTTCCAATTCCAAGTGTTATGAGAACAGGCATTAGCCACAAACCCAACTTCAAGTGAATACGTTCAACCACTGTTGCTGCCAACAATGCTGTCACACCGATTGCTATTGGCAATCTATCCCAAAGTAACCGCTCATTATCTGGTGCCCAATGATAATAAGCAGAACCACAACATGTTAAAACAACACTTAGAAACAAAATTAGATATGGCCAGCATTCTGATTTCTTGATAAATGCACAGTGCAGAGATGATTGAGCTGACCGATAAAGAAACAGCAGTCCCATTGCACCACTTAACAAAAACACCAAATTGGAAACAACATTGAGGAAATTGGGAATATTAAAATACAGCCTCTGGTCTGCAAACTGGTGATAAGCCATTGGCTGTGAAACTGGAGGAAGCAAGATTGCAGCCAGTATAATACCAATGGAAAAAACACCCAGTATCCACAACCTTATGTACATCTGACCACTCTTAGCGAATCGACCCATCAGTACATGCTTGCAACGGCTTCTTCGATCCGCCCTACTGCAATAATATTAATACCCAAAATTGGCTGCTTGGGTTTATTGGCTGTCGGAATAATGGCCTGTTTAAAACCAAGTTTTGCGGCTTCTTTCAACCGTTCTTGCCCACGTTGAACAGGACGCACCTCACCTGCCAGACCAATTTCACCAATCACCACCATTTTCTCTGCTAATGGCTTATTCCTGAGCGATGAAACAATCGCCAATAATATTGCCAAGTCAGCACCTGGCTCAGTTATCTTTACACCGCCCACAGCATTCACGAATACATCCTGATCAAAACAAGGAATCCCTGCATGACGGTGCAACACAGCCAACAACATCGCCAACCTATTTTGCTCTAATCCTACACAGAGCCGCCTGGGATGCGGGGCACGCGCCTCATCTACCAAAGCCTGAATTTCAACCAAGAGCGGGCGCGTTCCTTCTTGCGTGACCATCACGCAGGAACCAGGCACTTGCTCGAAATGGTGTGACAAAAATAAGGCTGATGGATTTTTCACCTCACGCAAGCCTTTTTCACCCATGGAAAACACGCCCAATTCATTCACGGCACCAAAGCGATTCTTAAAAGCACGAATCAAGCGAAAACTTGAATGCATGTCTCCCTCAAAATACAGCACAGTATCCACCATATGCTCCAACACACGTGGCCCTGCCAGCACACCTTCTTTTGTTACATGCCCCACTAGAATGATACAGGTACCACTGGACTTGGCTAGACGCGTTAACTGAGCGGCACATTCACGCACTTGAGAAACAGAACCCGGCGCAGATTGCAATGCTTCTGAATAAATTGTCTGAATAGAGTCAATTACTGCCACATCAGGTTTACGTTCAGCAAGTATTGCTTGTACTTTCTCTAACTGAATTTCAGCCAGTAAATGTACTGTCTCAACATTCAGTGCCAAGCGTCTCGCACGTAAAGCTACCTGTCGCGCCGATTCCTCGCCACTCACATACAATACATTACGGTTGGCAGACATATGTGATAATGCTTGCAGTAATAAAGTAGACTTACCGATACCCGGGTCTCCCCCCAGCAACACCACACCACCCTGTACAAGCCCACCACCCAGCACCCGATCTAACTCAGACACACCCGTTGAATAACGTGCCTCTTCACTGGCATCGACATCACTTAGATTTTGTACTTGAGCCGTTTCTGATACAGGACCGAATCGGAGTACAGTTTTATCGGCAATGGTTTCAATGAGTGTGTTCCAAGACTGACATTGCGAACACTGCCCTTGCCATTTCGAAGTCTGTCCACCACATTCAGTACAAGAATATATCGTTTTTTGTTTAGCCATTAATTAGAGATGCATTCTATTTCACTCATACGCCTGAATACTTTTTGAACAGGGCAATGCTAGATCAGTCTACAAAGACTTCTGCTGTATGGAGGGTGACACCTTGCGCGTCTTTCGCTGAGATGATCGGCTTAACATTAATGGGCCAGTCGATACCCAATGCTGGATCATTCCAAATAATACTACGCTCATATTCAGGCGCCCAATAATCAGTCGTTTTATATAGGAACTCAGCATAATCAGAAAGTACCACAAAACCGTGCGCAAAACCCTCAGGCACCCAAAGCTGCTTTTTATTTTCTGCGTTAAGGACTGTACCGACCCATTTTCCATAGGTCGGTGATGCACGACGAATATCTACCGCTACATCAAATACCTCACCTACCACAACACGCACTAATTTTCCCTGCGGTTGCTTAATCTGATAGTGCAAACCCCGCAAAACATGTTGTGCAGAACGAGAATGATTACTTTGAACAAATGATATTTGTTTCCCAATAATTTGTTCAAATTGACGCTGATTAAAACTCTCATAAAAGAAACCACGCTCATCACCAAATACACGCGGCTCAAGCAGGAAAACATCTGAAATGGCAAGTTGTGTAGCTTTCATATCATAGAGATTCTTGTTCTTTTTAATTTATTATCCGTGGTCACGTTTCAGCACCTGTAATAAGTACTGACCGTACCCATTTTTAGCCAATGGCATCGCGAGCATTTCCAATTGCGCCGCATCGATCCAACCCTGTGTAAAAGCAATTTCTTCTGGACAAGCAATTTTCAACCCTTGTCGGCTTTCAATAGTAGCAACAAATTGACTGGCATCCAACAACGATTCATGCGTACCTGTATCCAGCCAGGCATAACCTCGACCCATAATTTCAACACTCAGCTTAGCTTGCTCCAGATAAATACGATTGAGATCTGTAATCTCCAATTCATTACGCGCTGACGGTTTAAGGTCTTTTGCATAATTAACCACATGTTGATCATAAAAATACAACCCCGTCACTGCATAATTCGATTTAGGTTGAGTTGGCTTCTCCTCCAAATTAATGGCGTAATTATTCGTATCAAATTCTACAACACCATAGCGTTCTGGATCATGCACATGGTAAGCAAAAACACTTGCTCCCTCAGTACGATCCATGGCATTCCTCAGCAAATAATACAAATCATGCCCATAAAAAATATTGTCACCTAATATCAGAGCGGAACAATCATTACCAATAAATGATTCACCAATAATAAAAGCTTGTGCCAGGCCGTCTGGTGATGGCTGTATCGCATAAGATATATTCAAACCCCACTGATTGCCATTGGCTAAAAGCTGCTCATAGCTCGAAATATCTTGTGGTGTGGAAATAAGAAGAATGTCACGAATACCTGCCAGCATTAAGGTACTCAATGGATAATAAACCATCGGCTTATCAAATACCGGCAATAATTGCTTGGAAACAGTTTGTGTAACTGGATAGAGCCGTGTACCCGAGCCACCAGCAAGCACGATACCTTTTCTTTGCTTATCAGACTGAGGAGCATTAGATAGAGTCATTTTTTATATATCAATTGTTCGATAGACTAAGAAAAACTATTTGTGGAATCACAACGTCAAGTAAAAGCATGTATCACTCACAAACTATCTGACCCAAACTATTTAATTGCCAGTGAGCAGTGATTGTACTATAGCGCTTCTTAGAAAACTCGAAGCACATGATCAAGTAAAACACGATATTGAATAACAGACACGATACCTTTTTGATGTACAAGATAATGTTGGATAATATTTTGTTTAATTTCCGGATAAATTCCAAAAACAGTTTGTTTGTAGTTCAAACGGTAGCGCAAAAGACACAACAATCGTTAGACTAGCATCAATCACTTTATTATTTTACCCAATATTTTATGTTCTATACTTATACAAAATAACCAGTTATGACCCGTGCACAACACTATCGACGTTTTTTAAGATGGGTAAAACCCTACTGGAAAATGCTGTCGCTGGCAGTTCTCGGAATGGTGATCATGGCATTAACTGTGTCGGCATTGCCTATTATGATCAAGCAAATACTGAACGGCGCTTTTACCAGCAAAGACCAGGAAACAATACAACTCATTTCATTAACGATTATCACGCTATTTATCATATGGAGTATAGCGAGCTATATCAGTATCTATGCCATTAATGTAGTCGGTAGCAGGTTAGAAAGAGATTTACGTATAACCCTGTTTGACAAGTTAATCGCACTACCTGCACGATGCTACAGTGATTTAACCAACAACTATCTTTCTGCTATATTTGTTTCAAATATCAAGCAGATAATAGATACCACCGCTAATATCGCAACCATCTTGGTAAAAGATTTACTTACTATTATTGGGTTGGTTACCTGTATGTTATATCTCAACTGGGAACTATCGGTATTGATACTACTGGTAGCACCCATGATTATATTGATTCTGGAATTAATGCATGGGTATTTGAAAAAAACGCGCCAACAAATTTTACAGGCATCTGAAGCATTTACTCAAGGTTTACTGAACACAATAAAACACTACAGAGTGATCAAACTTTACGGTGGTCATTTACACAAAGATCAACACCTCAGGAATAAAGCTGTACATATACATCACACTGAAATGCAGCAAGCTACAATTAGGGCATTGATCATACCCTTGGGACAAGGGGTCATCGTTATTATTCTGACGGCGATCATTTATTTAATCGTTCAACAGATTTATAACAATGAAATTACATGGGAAGAAGCTTGTGCCCTGGTCATCGCATCTATGCTGCTGATTTTACCCATACAACACATTCTCAGAATTAATAATCATCTCCGGCATGGAAAAAAAATTGCTGGAAACTTATTTTTACTGCTTGATCAAGAAACTGAGATTGATACAGGAACAAAATCTATCAGTCATGCACGGGGAGAATTAGTTTTTGAGCAAATCAGTTTTTATCACGATACACAAAAACAATACAGTCTTGATAACATTAGCTTAATCATAAAGCCTGGTGATACCGTAGCGCTAGTGGGATCTACCGATAGTGAGAATACGGCATTAATTGATCTGCTACTCCGCTTTCACCGCCCCACAACTGGAAAAATATTACTGGATGGGCAAGATCTGGTAGACCTCAAATTAAACGATTTACGCGCTAATATTGCAATGATCTCAGCAGATGAGATTTTACTCGATGACAATGTTGCTACCAATATCGCTTATGGAAACATGAGATGTATGCATGAAGCCAAAATTACAGCCGCGTCACAAGCCTCTCATGCTATGGAATTTATTCGGGAAATGCCAGAAGGATTACAAACTCAGGTTGGAGAAGACGGCATAGAACTATCCCAGAAGCAATGCCAACTCATTGCTATTGCACGTGCATTCCTCAGAGATCCATCCATTCTGATTCTGAATGGAATACCCGCAGCAACCACTTCTGAATCCGACCCGCTACACAACGCCTTAGAAACTTTGATGCATGGACGAACAACGCTTATTTTCACGCAACACCTGCCTACATTAAAAAATGCAGATCACATTGTTGTATTAAGAAATGGATGTATATCAGAAACTGGAAAACATCAAGAACTATTGAACAAACAAGGCTTTTATTCCAAGCTCATTCAATCCTATTCTGGAACAAAAAAACCAGCCGGTTAACCCACTCAGCACCTCTTTGAATTCCCCCGGGTTTACAGGAGACTCTATTTCTTGAGAGGATAGAGTAATG
>CAXBGL010000082.1:0-11995 GCA_963975255.1 uncultured Nitrosomonas sp.
AATGCTAACAATTGCCAGATGGACTTGGTGTGAAAGTTAACGGGACAGTAGTGTTATTAACTTGCCATTTTTCTGGTTGATCATGGTTAACTTGTCATCAAACCACTGAGTCTGGTAGATAACGGATTGATCTCGGTTGCTCCACATATTGTGGGGATGATTCATATTAATCTTAGGTAAAGTAATCTTGCGTTTAATTGCCCAGGTTGCCGCATCCAGCACTGTGATGGTTCCGGGTTTGGTTTTGCCTGCCGTCTGTTCAAACTGGGTATCAACCCATACTTCACCAATACCAGGGATTGCAGGATTAAATAAACCAGCCAATTCAATATCTTGTCCGTAGCGCGCTTCCAGCACATCTCTCAGATTGGCAACCGCTCCGCCTGTAATTCTAACGGGCACACTGGCATAGTTCGCATGCCAAGGTGCATCCGAAGTATAGTCCTGCCAATTATTCTGGGAAGTTGCGATGAAGAACGTCCTCAACAAACGAGTCGCCAGATCACTTTGAGTGGGCAAACCATTAACACCAGTTACCAGATCGATCGCTTCACCCAAGTCTAAACCTTCCGTTGCAGGATCATCAACAATTACAGCACCAAACATATAGGGATGTATTTTACAGGTGAATACATATAAGCCCGGCGTATCCAGCCTTACAATGGCGCCCCCTTTATAGGCTTTAGTCTGGTCCATGGGAATCATATGTGGATCACCCAGATCAGGATCATCGGCATCACTGGGCCATATCAGACTGGTCATGGTGTGTACCGCATTGGTATCCGACATAATGAAATGAACGCTGCTACCCGGTGGAATAATTTCTAGTGACTTAGTGCTTTCCGTAATACTAAAGATGGTATCGGCACGCGCACTTCTGAACCAACTACCTGGCTCATCCGTAATCTCAAAAGTAACTAATCCTGGGTCATCGCTAGCATTACCAAAAATTGCACCACTGGGAGATGCCCCCGCGATACTGTTGCCTGAGTTTCCAGAATTTGGGCCAACCACATGGAATTTACCTGCCATACCTGATTCCATATGAGAGATCAAATGACAGTGATATTGCCAATGTCCAGTACCAACACCTGTGCCTGCTTTGATTGTAAACGCATGACTATCAAATGCATCAGTCATTAATTTAACGTCAATGATACTGGGATCTATTCCCTGATCCGCAGCATCTTGTTTTTCGAGCCAGCGATGTGCATGCAGGTGGAAAGTATGGCTAGGGCCAACCGATAGGATATGAAATCTTACAACATCATCCAGAACAGCACCTAAAGTTGGGTTAGTCCATATGGGTGTTTGTGTATTATTGGCGATTTCAGTACCCCAGAAGGTAGAGCCAACCATAAACATAACAAACTCCTTGTCCAAGTCTGTTTTGTTTACAGCTGCAATCGTCCCATCACCATCAACATAGCTTTGCACAGCGCCATCTTGATTGTCGACCACAATGGCACCAAACAGACCAAGGAGTGCAGACTTCACGTCGCCATAGGGGTGCGTACCCACTGCACCTGCTTTATTGGTATTGAGGCTATAGTTTCCAGTTTGTCCGGGAGCTAACTGCACATTATTACCAACTGAAAGCCCTTCCGCTGCAAAACTAACATCAATGCTGGTATTGTTGGTCAATTCAATACTGACTTTATCCCCTTGAGTAACGAATATCGTTGGCCCAGGAATCACAGCTTCCGCTGAGTAATTTGGGGTTGATCCTTCGCTACTGGTATGGCTTATCATCTTATAACCGAACTGACCGTTCGGCAGCACTTCTGCTGATAAAGTAATATTGTGTGAAGCAGCTAATGCGATGTGAGAAATTAACATAGTACTCACAAACAACACAGATGCCATTAAAGCTTTGATGCTGATTCCAAAATTATTGGCATTCATTCTTATTCTTCCTCTCTAATAGAGATTAACACTTTAGTTATTAACTTGGAAAACACCTTTCATTCCCAGCAAGTTACTTGAAAAAGCCGTATCCATATAATTTGAGCTATTTGTTGCACGGATAGTAAAAACATGCTTCTCAAGCGGCCCTATATGCTTCTTTCCGATAACCTTTCTAGTTCCTGGATCAAGCCACCCATAACCAGGAAGCTCAAACTGATGTGTATTGGTACCCAATGCAATCAGATGGAATCGTACAAAAGTATTGCCATTTGCTGTCAGCGTAGGGTTGACCCAAAGCGGGGTCTGTTTTTGATTATTGGTGTTATCGATTTCCATGCCAACAAAAGCATCATCTATTAGATAAAGGATATAATCCTTCTCTATATTGTCAAGCGACAAGATTTGTTGCTGACCACTACCTTGTGCGCTTACCATCCCTGATTTGGGATTGACAATCAGTGCGCCAAGCAACCCTCTGTCTTCAGCACCGTTGTGGTTGTTGAAATTATGGTCATGATAGGCCCATATTCCAGCAGTACCGGATGCAGCATCCCAACGATAGATATAGGACATGGTTGGCGTTGCACTTTCATCCTTAAATAAATTGATATATTTCAGTGTTCCATCGCTTACGATATCGTAATGCACTCCGTGCACATGGAGGCTGACATGTTCTTAACCTGGAGAACCTGGATCAATAGCATGGAAAAGTTCAATATCAACAACATCACCTTCTGTTATAAAAATGGTTGGCCCAGGAATCGTTACCGTTTCACTGTATTTCGCCGTAACATCCGTGGTACCCGTTTCATCTACAATTTCATGTTGCATCATTCTGTAAGCAAGGTAACCACCTTCAATCTCTTCTGCAACCATCTTTATCGCATGCTGTTTCCCAGTAGTTGCTTCTTGAGCATATATACCACCACCAAAAAGAACAAAAGATAGCATTAAGACTAATGCAGAAAAAAATTTAAATCGCGCATGAAACACTGTGCCAAATTTAAATAGCATGATTTGCCCCCCTTTAAAAGCATTTGATTTTTTATTTTCTTGTGACTTTTTTGTAGCCAAGGTGCGACAAACTGTCGCACCTTGGCTACGTTCACACATGCTTTTCTCACTGTCAAGCACACTTCCTTATTGGAAATCAATGCAAAATTGACCAAAACTCTATGTGTGATAGAGCCTGTAAATTGAACATTGGAATAAGGAAGCATGTGTGGTACAGAATAAAATAAGGCATCTGATAGGATTCTGAACGTCTAAAAAACCGAATACCAGAAATTTTTTTAAAAAACCAGTAGTGTCCGGAAATTCCACCCGGACGGTTATATAATTAATTGGTCTGTAACAGGAAATACTATGTTTAGGTGTGCCTCCATAAAAACAACACACGCGATTCCAATCTACACTACCGCCAACTTTGCATACTCCAACAACAACCACTTCATTCCGACGCGATCAAAATTAACCTGTACGCGCGCCTCACTACCACTACCTTCATAATTAACAATGACGCCCGTACCAAATTTGGTGTGCGAGACATTCTGGCCGATTTGCCACTGACCTGTGGCGGATTTCTGACGGATGGAGCTTGGCGCACGCGCGCGAGAAACTTTTGATGGGTAGGGATTAATATCCATTTTGGGTGCAGATTGCAACCATTTCAATAAATTCTCAGGAATTTCATCCAAGAAGCGTGATGAAACATTGTAGCGCGTTTGTCCATGCAACATGCGGCTCTGGGCAAAACTTAAATATAGCCGACGCCGCGCACGCGTCATGGCAACATACATCAAACGCCGTTCTTCTTCCACACCATTTTTTTCGTTACTACTATTCTCGTGCGGAAACAAACCTTCCTCCAGTCCGCTGAGAAAGACACTGTGAAACTCTAGCCCTTTCGCAGCATGCACGGTCATCAATTGCAACGCATCCTGACCACTTCCAGCCTGATGTTCACCTGCTTCCAGAGAGGCATGTGCGAGAAATTCTGCGAGGCTGTCGTCTTCCGCCTCATGCACAAAGCTGGTCGCAGCATTGATGAGTTCATTCAAATTCTCCAGGCGGTCAGCACCATCCCGCTCTGTACGATAGTGTGCGCTCAGACCGCTGAGATCCAGCATTTGTTCAACAATCTGCGGCAATGGCAACGCATCACAATGCTGACGCATGACAGAAACCAATTTAACAAATCCTGCAACACCTTTCTTAGGTTTTTCTGCTTCCCGGGCTAAATCGGACTCACCACTATATTTGTTTAGCGCAGCGGCCCATAAACTACCGCCTTGCTGCGTAGCAGCATCTTGCAATTGCTCAAGACTCCGTGCGCCAATACCACGTGTTGGGAAATTAATAATGCGCAACAATGCATTATCGTCATCAGGATTAGCGATTAAACGCAAATATGCCAACGCATGCTTGATTTCCAGACGATCAAAAAAACGCATGCCACCATACACCCGATAAGGCAATGAAGCATTGAACAAGCTGTGTTCCAGCACCCTAGATTGCGCATTGGAGCGATAAAGCAAGGCAACTTGCGATAATGCAATGCCTTCTGCATGCAGTGATTTAATTTCATCGACAATAAACGCGGCCTCGTCAAAATCATTGGGCGCGTTGTAAACCCGCAAGGGCTCACCATGCCCTTCAGAAGTCCATAAGTTCTTGCCCAAACGTCCGCTATTATTTTGTATCAGTGCATTAGCAGCGTCCAATATATTTCCATGTGAACGGTAATTTTGCTCTAGCTTAATGACTTTCGAAACTTGAAAATCACGTTCAAACTCCATCATATTTTCCGTATCCGCACCGCGAAACGCGTAAATACTCTGATCGTCATCCCCGACTACAAATGCAGCTGCGCTGTTTTCTGAACCTACACCCGCCAACAACTTCAGCCACTTGTATTGCAATCGATTGGTGTCCTGAAATTCGTCAACCAGTATATGGCTAAAGCGCTCACAATAATGTATTCGCAGTATTTCATTGCGGCTCAACAGTTCATAACTGCGTAGTAGTAACTCAGAAAAATCAACCACACTTTCTTTATTACAGCGTTGTTCATAGGCCGAATAAAATTCGATCATATGACGAGTAAACAAATCACCCGTTTCAACAAAAGCTGCACGCAAACCGGCTTCTTTTGCGTTATTAATAAACCACTGTACCTGGCGGGGCGGGAATTGCTTATCATCAACCCCCATACTCTTCAGAATACGTTTAATCATCCCAAGTTGATCGGCTGAATCCAAAATCTGAAATGCTTGTAGCAAACCCGCTTCCTGGTAGTGCGCGCGCAACATACGATTGCAAAGACCATGAAAAGTCCCGACCCACATCCCCCGTATATTAATTGGCAACATGGCAGAAATGCGTGTAAGCATTTCTTTGGCTGCTTTGTTGGTAAACGTCACCGCAAGGATGCCGTAAGGGCTGACTTGATTTGATTGAATCAAATACGCAATACGTGTCGTCAATACGCGTGTTTTTCCACTCCCAGCCCCCGCTAATATCAACACTGATTCGTGTGGTAGCGTAATCGCCTCAAGCTGTTGGGGATTTAGGTCAGATAGTAGCGAAGACATGCATATGGCGTGTTATCTAATGACACAATACGAATCACTCATTAATAATTCGATTATGCAAAATATGGGGTTATTAATGATGGCAAAAAATTGTGTAAATCTTTTCGATTCACACCAACTAACATGGCTTCTTCATCATGATAAAAAACAAGTCTATGGCGAAGAAACCCTGTCAGTCCGGCCTGTCTCGTTAGTTTTTGGATTTTTTGATCATCTCTAGAAGAAGTGGTGCCAATATCAATTCAATCGCCATACCCATTTTTCCGCCTGGCACAACAATCGTATTGCGGCGAGACATAAAAGAATCATGAATCATCGCCAACAAATTAGAAAAATCAGTATTCTCAGGATTCTTAAAACGAATCACAACCATACTTTCATCCAATGTTGGAATATCACGTGATATGAACGGATTAGATGTATCAACTGTAGGTACCCGCTGAAAGTTGATATGTGTACGTGAAAATTGTGGCGTAATGTAATGCACATAATCATGCATACGTCGCAGGATTGTATGTGTGACAGCCTCTGGTGAATAACCG
The DNA here is from genome assembly GCA_963975255.1 of uncultured Nitrosomonas sp. Classification (GTDB taxonomy): domain Bacteria; phylum Pseudomonadota; class Gammaproteobacteria; order Burkholderiales; family Nitrosomonadaceae; genus Nitrosomonas. Next base: position 6,044 of record CAXBGL010000082.1, read on the forward strand.
CGCGCACTGGTATCACGATGAATTTTTTGGATCCACTCTAGATTGACGATGGGCACCACGCCAACCAACAAATCTACAAACTGTGCGACATCGGCCATATGACTCTTGGCACCTCCATGTAATCCTTCATAAAACAACAAATCAGAACCCGGCACAATGGGTGTCCAGGGAGTAAAGGTACCCGGTTCTTGTTTCCAAGGCTTGGCTTCCTCATCATTGTGCAAATACAAGCGTGTGCTACCTGTTCCGTTTTCACCGTATTTTTTGAACAGTGCTTCCAGCTTTTCAAATTCGTTTGCTTCTGGTCCAAAATGACTAATGGGCCGTCCGCCACCTTTCTCTGATTTAGCAACAGCTTCTCTCATTGCGTCACGGTCGTAACGATGAAAACTATCACCTTCAACCACGACTGCACTTAATTTCTCACGACGAAAAATGTGTTCAAAACTATTTTTAACCGTAGATGTGCCAGCGCCAGATGATCCCGTAATGGCAATAACCGGATGTTTTTGCGACATATTTATTCTCTCCTTAAACAAAAAATAATAGGGTTTTCATTGCATCGACTTTAATAACTTTCGACGGCACACACAGACGCGTATGATACCTTCTTTCTAATCAATTTTAGCACGGGGTGATTTCTATTCAGCTTCCATTCAGTATTGAATCAATACAATGCATCTGGAACTAATAAAGTTTAGATCATGTCAAATTTTTTAATTGATTACTATTAGTATTGCAACACACACTCCAAATAAGAACAAACTTATTTTCACCGCTGACGCGAGATGGGGTTCATATGAAAAAATTAAAACTGATGTTACTGACAACCGCCCTGCTTGCAATAATATCAACTGGCTCGATTGGGGCACAGAGAGGACACATAAATAGTGGCATTCACAGTATTGGCAGTGACCAAACACCGATCCTTTTGGCAAAAAGAGGTGGCGGAAGTCATGCCGGTGGCGGGCATCGTCATGCTGGTAGAGGTGGAAGACACCATTTTAGAGGCGGCGGCCATCACTCTAGAGGCGGTGGTCACTTTGGTCGCCATCGCAGCCACATCGGCATTGGGATTGGAATTGGCGGTGGTTACGGTGGTTACTATAATAGGGGTTATTATGGTGGCGGCTACTATGGCCCCTATTACAATAGAGGCTATTATGGCCCCAACTTCTATGGCTATAATGGTTATGGTGGTTATGGGTACGGCGGTTACTATCCAACAGCTGTTGCTGTACCATCAGCACCACCTGTATATATCCAACAAGAAACAGTCCAACCTGTCCAACCACAAACCAATTATTGGCACTATTGTCGCAAACCAGAAGGTTACTACCCATATGTAAAGCAATGCCCTGATGGTTGGTTACAAGTAGCACCGCAACCTATTCAATAATGTGAGGTTTAACATGCAAACATTACCAAGATTAATGATTTTATTAATCCCCTCCTTACTGGCTGCATGCGTGAACCTGCCATCAGGTCCGAGTGTACTGACTTTGCCCGGCACAGGTAAAAGCTTTGATCAATTTCGTTTTGACGACTATGAATGCAGACAGTACGCCTACCAACAAGTTGGCGGCACAACAACTAAGCAAGCATCAGCAACCAGTGGTATAGAAAGTGCTGCGGTTGGCACAGGATTGGGTGCAGCAGCGGGTGCAGCCATTGGTGATGGGCGCGGTGCAGCGATTGGTGCTGGCACAGGTTTGTTAACAGGTGGATTGGTAGGATCTGAAGCTGCCAGAACTTCAGGTTATGAAAGCCAGTATCGTTATGATATGAGCTATATTCAATGTATGTACGCCAAAGGCCATCGCGTCCCTGTATCAGGCCGAATCACAAGCAACCCTCCTGCGTTTAGTGGCAGTAACAAAACAGTGCCCAATCCACCATCACGTTTTACGCCACCCCCTCCACCTGCTGGAAATCCACCGCCACCACCTCCTCAATAATATTTTCAAGAGTTCGCTATCAATTTAATATAGCACCCTTGATTCACACCCTGCATTTTGAATTGAGTGTACAGGCTTCCTAAACTGCAAAATCACTGCGCTGATGGTTATGGACGCACTCATTTCAAAACAGTTCTACGTTAAAATTCCAGAAACTGTTACGATTTTCGCGCAAAGGATTTACCAATTTCTTCTAATCCTGAAGAAATATGAGATAAAATTCCATATCAAGACAACAATCACTGGCAAGCATATGCGATGACCGATATTTTCAACGCTGCAATAGAAATTTCGGCTCTCAAACAGTAATTCGTGTATGAATCGGCAGAATTCTGCAGAACTTTTTTATGATAAGAAATTAGGAGCAAACACCGTGCAACTCATCGTATCGATTTTAATGACACTGGGTCTCGTTACTTTTCTAACCGGATTATTTATCTTTACTAAGAATGGCCTACAAAATGTCAAAGTTGTAAGAATACTAAAAAAAGAATATAAACTTTGGCACTTCGTATTGGCCACCGTTGGTTCTGGCATATTGCTGATCATGTCATCAACTCTGATCTACAAACAATCTCCCAACAAACCAAAACAGGATTCACACCTAACCCAACCTGCGATATCAAACAATCTAAAATATGAATTGACATCAATACTATCTGATTTTAAAAACGAGACTCTAGAATCTGATATCAGTCGATTTCAGCATGAATACCAAAAAGCCTTACTAGATGAGGACGAAAAAACAATGGGTTTACTGAAAATGGAAATGGAATATAAACTGAATATGGAACTTGAGAATCAAGGATATACCGCAACTCAGGCCAAACAGGAAATCAAAAGAATAATGGGATTCATTCAAGAAAAACCCAAATAACGAATTAATCGAAACAGTTCTCGGTCATGTCCGGCATATGCCAAGATTCAATCGTCAGCGCTAATATCCAGTTCCATACACAGCTTGTTGACGATCTTGCTTAACCGTTTCACTTCAACTTCAAGCCTCACAACATTAGCCTTAAGGTCAGCAGTCTCACTGGCAGACATGACTTCCTCAGAATAATCTACAGCAGACGCAGCAGACTGCTGTTCTTGAATATCGGGCGCACCAGAAAGTAAATGCACCCAGCGATTCTCACGCGTACCGGGTTGGCGCGGCAACTCCATCACCAAACTACCCGCTGCACGCTCAGCCAACTCCACCAGAAAACTCTCAACCGAAGAAATATCAGCGAACTTGTGCAATCGTTCACTATTGATGCGCAGCTCTCCCGCTGTTTGTGGACCACGTAACATCAGTATTGCGACCAACACAGCAGATTGCATAGGAATCTGCAACACACGCTCGATATTATGTGAAAAACGCGTGGCACGTCCGCCACTTATTTCAATCACCAGTGATAGATATTTTAAATTATCAACTACCAACTGAACTTCAGTTTGGGAAACATTGATAATTGGACTACGGCTGGACTTCTGATTACACCCTGCAACCAGCGTATTCAAGGTTAAAGGATAAGTATCGGGTACCGTATGCTGCTTCTCGGTCAGCACACCCAACACACGCGTTTCAAGCAAAGAAAGTACAGGCAGTGAAGAATGATTCATTTTCAATGATCCTGTGACATAAATAGTAGCAGTATAACTGAGTGAATTACCAATTCATTCATAATCCAATTTCTAATGGCTGAAGCCTTCCATCCCACGTTACAAACATTAATGATTAAGTGTTCTCAACGCGTACAATATGCAATTACGTACAATATGCAATCTTGCTATTCACCGATCAATGCGGTTTAATAGTTGATACTCGGATATATACTTATTAATAAAAAAGGACTTTCCCCATGAAAAAAACAATCCAAACATTATTTATTCTGTCCTTACTGTGCGCACTATTGCCTAGCAGCGCCCTCGCACATGAATATCCCACAAAAATTGGTGAAAAACTTGGAAATGGTATTGCCAATGTCGTCACAGGCGTTGCAGAAATACCCAAAACTATGATCATTACTGGTAATAGAAATGGTGCCCCGTATGGATTGACTGCTGGTTTCTTTACTGGTTTAGTACATACAGTGGGACGCACCATAAGTGGCGCTATTGATATCGCAACATTTCTGATACCTACTTCCCCCATCGTCAACCCAAACTATATTTGGGATAATTTTGATCGGGAAAACACTTATACAGCTCCGCGCATGCTTTAACCGTTTTTTATTAGATGTCAAATATGGAGATCTTTGATTAATACATGCCGTACCTGCCAACACGACATTTCACGACTCATTCTCATCGGCCAATACAGCGCGATCATGCGCCCAAGCACGTAATGCATCAATGCGCTCAGCCATTACGACAGACAATGGGCGCGTGCGCCCCAATTCATGCAAAATATCGGTCGACGACAATTTGGCATTGCGTGCGCGTACTTCAAAGACCGCAGAGATCACCGCCTGCTCGATCTCGGCGCCGGAAAAACTGTTGGAATTAGCAGCGAAAGCCGACAGATCAAAATCCATTGAATCAAATCCACGTTTTTTCAAATGAATCGCGAAGATTTTCTCACGTGCTGCAGTATTTGGAAAATCAACAAAAAATATCTCGTCGAAGCGCCCTTTACGAATCAACTCTGGTGGCAGCGTAGAAATATCATTAGCGGTTGCCACAATAAATACCGAGTTTTTCGCCGCACTGCGTTCCGATAACCACGTCAAAAAAGTACCCAACACACGGCGTGACACACCGCTGTCATGCTCATCGCCGGTTCCAATCCCTTTTTCAAGCTCATCAATCCATAACACACAGGGCGCCATACCTTCCGCAGCCGCAAGTGCCGCACGCAAGTTACGCTCGCTTTCACCGTGAAACTTGTTATAGACAGCACCAAAATCCAGACGCATCAGAGGCACACCCCATTCACCCGCAATCGCGCGTGCCGCAAGGCTCTTACCACCACCCATGACACCCAGCAACAACATACCCTTGGGTCGATCAATTGTTGATGTCGTAATATCGATAAATGGCGCATGGCGCAGCGAAACCCAATGTTTCATCCGTGTCAAGCCACCAACAGCATCAAATTTTACTTCCGATTGCTCAAAACCCAAAACACCCGCACCACCAAGCGCCTTGTGTTTAATTGTCAGTATGCGACGAATGTCTTCCTGGTTAAGCGCACCATCTGTACGCAAAGCTTGGCGCACTAAGCGGTGCACATCTTCGAACTCGAGCCCAAGCAAATGCATCATTAATAAATCAACAATGGCACGATCACCACGTACCGTCACCACTTTGTGATTGATAAAACTGCGCTTCTTTGGCGACAATTGCCTTAATGTCATCACGTGTGGGCAAGCGTGGTTTAAAGTAATCGGCGAGTCGCAATAATTCGATGGGAACCTCTTCCAGTGTTGGACTGACAAACACCAATGTACGTGCACACCTGGCGTGATCCATCCCAATCTCACGAATCAATCGCACAGCAACTGAATCCTTAAAACCCGGATGCGCATCGCACAACACATACACACCATTCTGTGCAGTCTTATCGATATGCTTCAGGCAGTCGAGAAAATCGTTAGTCTGATAAATCGAACTGCCCTGACCGTCCAGCCACCTTGCTCTTCGCGCGCAACGCCACTACCCGTACCAAATACTCGCCCCAGCCCGTCAATAATACTCCAACGCATCATTAACTGAGTTTCTAAATTGCACGCCTGTGACAACAAATTTAGAACGCGTGGTTCTTCATGTGACTCAATAAGGATAAGCGGCACTTTTGCACGCAACAATGCACAAAATTCACTTATCTCGGCACGTTCATTCATGGAAAACTATCTCTCTATAAAACAGTTAGATCGCAATGGTTCATGCAACAGCATATTAATAAAGGCTATGTCGCAATTAACTATTGGTTTTTGTTAACTCTCTAATTGCACTTTAATTATTGAGGCTATCAAGTCCATGGTTAATAAGGGTTTTATGAATTCTT
>CAXBGL010000083.1:0-11846 GCA_963975255.1 uncultured Nitrosomonas sp.
AATGCTAACAATTGCCAGATGGACTTGGTGTGAAAGTTAACGGGACAGTAGTGGTAATAACTCAATAATCCATTGTGGTTATCACTGCATCCAAAAGCCTCTTACTTGAATTAAACAAACGTCATATTTTTCCTTGTTTTGAAGTTAAATAGCAATTGGATGATTGTTCAAGGTAGAAGTAGATATTTATGAACAATATTCATGTTGAATCATTGGGTAGTGGCCCTGATCTTGTTTTATTGCATGGTTGGGCCATGCATAGTGGAATTTGGCACAGTATTCGAGATCAGTTGGCATCACGTTATCGCCTTCATCTGATGGATTTACCCGGGCATGGATTCAGTCCTGCGTGTGAACCCGCAACACTTGAGCACCTTGTTGAAATGATCGCGGAAATTCTGCCCCTCAATTGTATTGTTTGCGGTTGGTCATTGGGAGGGCATATAGCAATTGAACTTGCGTTACGTGAGCCATTACGAATTAAAAAGTTGGTCCTGGTTTCCACGACCCCTTGCTTTGTTAAAAATCAGGATTGGCAGTGGGGGATGGAAGCGATGATATTGCAACAATTTATAGAGAATCTAATAAAAAATTATACAACAACCATCAATAGATTTTTAACCCTACAGGTCAGTGGTGGGAATGATGAGGCCGCTATACTGACGCAATTACGTGAAAACTTTTCTCAACGTAATCAGCCCGATGATTATGCCTTGCAAAAAGGATTGGAAATATTACTGACAAGTGACTTACGCGAGAGAATTGCGGGTATTCAGCAATCAGTTTTATTGCTACATGGTGAGAACGATGTGATTACTCACCCAGCTGCTGCAAGATGGATGAGCCAGCAACTAAAATATTCAAAATTGGTTATATTTCCACACTGTGGTCATGCTCCATTTTTGTCTTATCCAGATCAATTTGTAACCCACCTTCATGAACTCTGATTATTATTTAGATAAACGTCAATTACGTCAGTCCTTTAGCCGTGCAGCAGCAAGTTACGATCAAGCGGCTGTGCTGCAGCGTGAAGTCTGTGATCGGATGTTGTCGCGCCTTGATTACATTAAATATGTCCCTGATGTAATTCTTGATGCGGGTAGTGGTACAGGGTATGGTAATCGTAATTTAGCCAAGCGATATCCCGCTTGCAGGTTTTTAGCTGTTGATATTGCATTGGCAATGCTTTTTCAGGCACGTCCGAATGTTACTTGGTGGCAAAGATGGTCGCCACTTCGTGGCAATCGTACTCATTATGTTTGTGGTGATATCGAACAACTGCCATTTGCAGACACGAGTATCGATATGGTTTGGTCTAATCTGGCGCTGCAATGGTGCAATGATTTGCAGCACACGTTTGCCGAGGTTAATCGTGTTTTGCGTACTGAGGGCTTGTTTATGTTCAGTACCTTTGGGCCAGATACCTTGAAGGAACTGCGGCAAGTATTTGGTCAGGTAGATGATTATAGTCACGTCAATCGTTTTATTGATATGCATGACATTGGTGACTTGTTAGTGCATAACGGTTTTGCTACCCCCGTAATGGATATGGAATATATAACGCTTACTTATAATGATGTTATGAGTGTCATGCGTGATTTAAAAGCCATTGGAGCCCACAATGTTACCCAGGGCAAACGGCAGGGGCTAACTGGGAAATCTATGTGGCAAAAAGCAATCAAGCAGTACGAGGCATTACGTCAGGATGGAAAGTTGCCCGCAACATTTGAAGTGGTATATGGTCATGCATGGAAGCCACTATCTCGAAAAGCTGTTCTGACACCTGAAACTAGAAGACAGATTGGTCTTGAATGAGGTAACCACGACAATTCATATGGAATCAGGTTATTTCATCACAGGAACAGATACGGGTGTTGGTAAAACACTGGTAAGTTGCGCATTACTGCATGCGTATGCAGCATGTGGTAGGACGGTTGTGGGGATGAAACCTGTGGCGGCAGGTTGTGAAAATAATAGGTGGCTAGATGTTGCTTTATTGCAGGCGGCCAGTACTGTTTCCGCTTCGTACAGCCTAGTAAACCCTTATGCATTGATACCACCGCTTGCTCCGCATATTGCAGCCAGACAAGCAAATATTGATATTGATCTTACGGTGATAAAGCAGGCCTGCATCGAATTGCAGAAGGTTTCTGAAATTGTGATTGTTGAAGGTGTTGGGGGATTCCTAGTGCCGCTGAGCGATCAGCATGATGGTGCTGACTTAGCGCAGATATTGGAACTGCCAGTGATATTGGTTGTGGGATTGCGACTGGGGTGCCTGAACCATGCTATGTTGACCGCACAAGCTGTTCGGGCCAGTGGTCAATCACTGGTAGGTTGGGTGGCAAATTGTATTGACCCGCAGATGCTGGAACAGGAAAAGAATATCCGATCACTCGAGCAGCGGCTTGATTGCCCTCTACTCGGTGTATTTTCATTTGAAGAAAGTATAAACACGAAACAATTTTCTAAATTACTCGATATGACTAAACTGCGATCAGTTCAGATTGCTTAACATGCAGTGTATAGGATTTAGAAAACTCTATTCAGGTTTAATACAGCGCCATTTGGAAAGTCACAATCATTTTCATTATTAACTATATTTTCATCTACACAAGAAATGATGGTGGCACCAGCACTTTGAGCATCATTAAAGGTGACACTTACATCAAAACAACAGTTCCTGCAATAGATTTAAATTGAACGCTATTATCTGTACGTGTGCCACTCAGTGCTTCCCACGTTGCATCATTCGGGTTGGGTTGAATAAAAATCGCGATCATTTCGGAATTATTATTTTCGTGTATTGAGGTATAACCGATTAAGCCTATGCCACTAAAATTCATTGAATAAATCCCATCGTATGGCCCTGAAGCAAAAGATGTGATGGGCAAAAGAAAAAAGATGATTGTGAGTAATAACTTTTTCATAAATATGGTCTTTTTTTATTAAGAAGATGGAGCAAGTTTCATACTAAATAAACGAGATGCTTATTTGAGTATGATGCTTGCGACTTTAACTATTTTTAAATTCAGATGCAATGATGTCTTTAAATTTCTCCGTGGTTTTGACCAGTGTTGTGCGGATTCCCGGTTCCCAGGCGGAGTGACCCACATCATCGACGATGATATATTCAGCCTGTGGCCATGCCTGGTGTAAGTCGTCAGCACTGACAATCGGACAGACTGCATCATAACGGCCTTGAACAATAGTGGCTGGTATTTTATGCAGTTTTTCTACATTACCTAGCAAAGAATTTTCTGGTAAAAAAATGTTGTGACTGAAGTAGTGAGCTTCCAAGCGAGCCAGCCCCAGCGCGACAGTATCTTCAGAAAAATAACGGACGGTTTCTGGGCTGGGTAACAAAGTCGAGCAAGACCCCTCATAGGTGCTCCAGGCACGTGCAGCTGGCATATGTATCGTTGGGTCAGGATGCAGCAGACGTTGGTAATAGGAGGAAAGAATGTTATCCCTTTCTGTTGTCGACAATGGAGCAACAAATTCATGCCAAGCCTCAGGAAAGAAATTTCTCAGTCCGTAGAGAAACCACTCGATTTCTTTTGTTCGGCAAAGAAAAATGCCACGTAAAATAAAACCTAAGCAGCATGACGGATAAGTTTCTCCATAAGCCAGTGCTAGGGTGCTGCCCCAGGAACCCCCAAACACGAGCCATTTCTCAATACCTAAATGTTGTCGCAGTAATTCAAGGTCACTGATGAGATGTGGCGTTGTGTTGTTGCGAGTTTCACCTAATGGAATGGAACGTCCTGCACCGCGTTGATCGTAGACTACAATGCGGTAGAAGGTTGGGTCAAAGAAACGTCGATGTGCAGGTGTCGATCCCGCTCCAGGTCCACCGTGTAAAAATACTACAGGAATACCATGGGCATTGCCTGATTGTTCCCAATACATCGTATGGTGTGCATCAAGTGACAAAAATCCATGGCTATAAGGTTCGATTTCTGGGAATAGCTCAGTGCGGAGATTCTTATTCATGGCAGGCGATCAGGTAAATAATCATATTGCATTTTTGCTTTTATAAGCAATGAAAAAAGGTGACAAACAGCAGGGAGTTCAAGATTTACGCGTATCATAATTCTGTTATATTGGATAACAGGTTACAACTGTACCAATATTATAAGGATTACACCATGCCACATAATTTATTGAGAAAACAGGAGGTATCCCTGTTACGTGACGAGGTAGAAATATTGATGAATGAGCGTCAAAATCTACTAGGTACCGCTGGTGCTGCAGCAGTATTCGTTGCCAATTTAGATAGTAGTTTTTTGCCAGATGCTGCTTGTGAAGCAGCAAAAATGCTATCGGAATCATTGAACAATTTACCTGAAGAAACTTTGCGTGATGCATTGGAAAAAGTGAAGGCAGAGTTCGCCGTCAGTGATTGAAGATAAAATGGCTCGAGCAGTGCCTAAAGTTGGACTTGTTTTGACTGGGGGTGGTGCACGTGCAGCCTATCAGGTAGGGGTGTTGCACGCCATTTCGGAGTTTTTGCCTGACGCTGCATATAACCCTTTTCCAGTTGTTTGTGGGACCTCCGCCGGCGCGATCAACGCGACTAGTCTTGCTGCTTCAGCTGATAATTTCTCCGAAGGTGTGCGGCAATTGGAAGCAGTTTGGACAAATTTTCATGTTAATCATATCTACCGTTCGGATCTTGTCGGTGTGCTGGGTAATAGTGTGCATTGCTTGGTTTCATTAATGTGCAGTGAGTTAGGGAAGCATAGAGCAGTTTCTTTATTGGATAACTCCCCATTGCGAGCATTACTTAAAAAGCGTTTTCCATTTGGGAATATTCAGAGATGTATCCATAAAGGGACACTTCATGCGCTGGGTATTACTGCATCAGGTTACACTTCTGGGCAGTCGGTTACCTTTTTTCAGGCTGCAAAAGGGATATTGCCTTGGAAAAGGGAGCCGCGTGTGGGTGTTGCTGCACGTATGGATGTTAAACATCTGATGGCTTCTTCCGCTATTCCATTTATATTTCCAGCGGTCAAATTGAATCGTGAGTATTTTGGCGACGGATCTATGCGTCAACTGGCACCAATTAGCCCAGCGCTTCATCTGGGTGCGGAAAGAGTGCTGATAATTGGTGTACAGAAAATAGTCGATACTTCACCTAAACGTGTCAAGGTATCCAGTTATCCGCCATTAGCGCAGATCGCTGGTCATGTTATGAATAGTATTTTTGTCGATAGTTTAGATGTTGACTTGGAACGTTTGCGACGCATTAATGAAACGCTCAAGTTGATTCCAACCAAGACTCTAGAAGAAAACAATACTTTGTTGTGGCCAATAGAGTCAATGATAATTTCTCCCAGTGAAGAAATTAATGAAATTGCACAGCGCTATATAGTCATACGCTTCCTTTGCTTGTGCGTTCCTTATATCGTGCCATTGGTGCGACAGGTCCAAATGGATCAACATTGTTGAGTTATGTGCTTTTTGAAGCACCATCTTGTCAAGCATTAATTGAGTTAGGTTATCGTGATACAGTTCAGCAGAAGGATGAAATTTTGCGGTTTATTGGGATTGGGTAAAAACACACAAGAAATAAATTCTGCTTAAAAATTAATTTATTAATTGATTAATGCATTGCTAGGAACGAATATATGGGTTTAGATAGTCCCCAGTTTTGGGTCGCAGTATTACAAATTATTGCAATTGATATCGTATTGGGTGGCGACAATGCAATTGTCATCGCACTTGCATGTCGGCGATTACCTGAAAAACAACGTAATATTGGTATTTTTTGGGGTGTTTTTGGTGCCATTATCATGCGAGTAGTATTAATTTTTTTCGCACTGAGCTTATTAGCGATTCCTTTTCTAAAAATTGTTGGTGCACTTTTATTAATATGGATCGGCATTAAGCTATTACAGCCTGAGACAGACAATAGTGCACATGAGATTAGTGCGAGTACGACCCTGTTGGGTGCGATTAAGACAATTATTGTTGCCGATACTGTAATGAGTTTGGATAACGTCATTGCTATCGCTGGCGCCGCAAAGGACAGTATTGGTTTGGTAGTTTTTGGTTTGGTAGTGAGTGTGCCAATTATTGTTTGGGGTAGTAAGTTGGTGATGAACCTAATGGATCGCTTTCCTATTACAGTACTAATAGGTGCTGGGTTGCTGGGCTGGATTGCGGGTGATATGGCTGTTACGGATGTCATTGCCGACGAATGGGTAAATACGCATGCCAGTTTCTTGTATTGGTTAGCACCTGTTTGTATCGCACTGGCAGTGATGATTATTGGCAAATGGCTAGCAGCTAGAGTGCAGGCAAAAGTAGTGCCTGTAGTTGATTTGGCTGATATTACGGATCGATCGGAGTAATGCTAGGGGGGTTATTGTGCAGAAAATTTTATTGTCGGTGGATGGTTCTGATAATTCTGATCGGGCTGTCGCTGATTTTATCCAAGTGCTCGGCTGGTACAAAGAAATACCGGAAATTCATTTAATAAATGTTCAATCTCCGCTGGATGGTAATGTTTCCTTGTTTATCAATCAGACAGATATCAGACAATATCATCATGATGAAGGTTTAAAGGGTTTGAAAAATGCGCGGACTTTACTGGATCAAGCCAGTATTGCCTATCAGTTCCATATTACGGTAGGTGATCCAGCAGAAATGATTGTACATTTTGCAACCGAGAAGAAATGTGATCAGGTTGTTATCGGTTCGCGTGGACTGGGAGCCGTTAAAGGACTGCTATTGGGTTCAGTTGCTAACAAGGTGATGCAATTATCAACAATCCCTGTTTTGCTGATCAAATAGTATTTATTTGGGATTAATACATTGAAGCTCAAAATCTTAGGCTGTAGTGGCGGTATTGGGGGCGGCTCTCGTACGACCTCCATGTTGCTTGATACAGATATACTGATCGACGCAGGTACTGGTGTGGGTGATTTGAGTATAAAAGAATTAGCGGGAATCGATCATATTTTTGTGACACATGCGCATCTAGATCATGTGGCATTTATTCCTTTCTTGTTGGATTCAGTGGGTCATATGCGTCATCAACCCTTAACCGTACATGCGACAGAGCCAACGCTAAGTATATTGAAACAACATTTATTTAATTGGCATATTTGGCCTGATTTTACCCAAATCCCAGACTGTAAAAATCCTTATTTACGTTTTGAGAAGATTTCTATTGGTACAGTAGTAGCGTTTGGAGATCGTAAAATTACGCCATTGCCAGCTAATCATATCGTCCCTGCAGTTGGTTTTCAGCTGGATTCGGGTACTGCAAGTCTCGTTTTTACAGGGGATACCACAACAAACGATGCATTATGGGATAGCGTCAATAAAATAAAGAATCTGCGTTATTTGATTATAGAGTCAGCTTTTTGTAATCAGAACAGAGAAATTGCGATTAAGTCTAAGCATCTGTGTCCGAGTTTGCTATTAGCAGAACTGGAGAAGCTTGAGCGTGATGCCGAAATATATATTACTCATTTAAAGCAGGGTGAAGCTAAATTAACGATGCGTGAAATAGAAGCTTGTGCAGGAAAATTTAATCCACACAAACTTATGAATCAACAACTATTTGAATTTTAGAGCGCTTTGAGGCGGTGATACTATGAACATAAATATTGCAACAGATCCGACACAAAATAATATTTCTGATATTAGCAATCAACTGGATTTTTCTAAGAATCTACAAACGGTTACTAACAAAATACACGCTGCTAACGATATTGATGAAATTATGTTGGAGGTGAGTAAAGATATTTGTGCTTTATTTAATGCAGATCGTCTGACCATTTATTCACTCAGCGAAGACCAGACATTTATTACCTCTAGGGTGAAGACTGGGCTTGATTCATTCCAGGATTTAAAGTTGCCGATTACGGAGCATAGCATTGCTGGTTACGTAGGTTTGAACAAAGAAATTGTTAACTTTGAGGATGTTTACAATAAAAGTGAGTTAAAAAAACTCAGTACAGAATTAAGTTTCTTGTATGAGGTAGATAAACGTACGGGTTATCGTACCAAACAAATGTTGGTGGCCCCGATTCTGAAAGCGGATAACAATGAATTGATGGGTGTGGTGCAAGTTATTAATAATAAGGAGGATACCCCGTTCTCGGAAATTGTTGTAGAAGGTGTGCGTGAGATTTGTCAGACATTAGCCATCGCATTTAAGCAGCGTCAAAAACCGCTTCAAATACTCAGGTCAAAATATGATTTACTGATTTCGAATGCCACGATTTCCACAGGTGAGCTAGAGTTGGCAACGCGATCAGCACGTGGAAAAGGGTGTGATCTGGAAGATATATTAGTCGATGAACTTAAGATCCAGCCGGCTTTAATAGGGCAAGCATTGGCTTCATTTTTTGAGGTTAAATATGAACCGTTCAAAGCTGAACGAATTAAGCCCTCAGATTTGCTTAAGAACTTGAAAAGAGATTATGTTGAAAGCAACGCTTGGTTACCCATTGATGAAACCAAAGATGGCTTGGTGGTCTTAACGCTCGATCCTGAAAGAATTAAATCTTTGCGTATTGTCAACAATATTTTTCCCAAACATAAAATTATTTATACGGTGTGTACCAGGCGGGAATTTAAAGCGACGGTTGTTCTGTTTTATGGGAACAGTCGGGCGGGTGAAGAGGACTCGGGTAACATTAACGATATGTTGGGCGTTCTTGAAGATGAGATGGAAGAGGTCAATGACGCTGCTGACGATACTTCCACTGCGTCAGACAACGAACTTGTCAAACTGGTCAATAAAATTATTATTGATGCTTATAAAATGGGTGTCTCGGATATCCATGTAGAACCTTATCCCGGTAAAGGAAAAACCAAGATTCGTTTTCGTAAGGATGGCTCGTTAATGCCGTATATCGAGATTCCTGCCAGCTATCGCAATCCATTGGTAACTCGCATCAAAATCATGTGTGACTTGGATATTTCTGAAAAGCGTCGGCCACAAGATGGAAAAATAAGATTCAGGAAATATGGTCCATTGGATATTGAACTACGGGTTGCGACCATTCCTTCTGCGGGGGGTATGGAAGATGTCGTGATGCGTATTTTGGCAGCAGGGGAGCCCATACCGCTGGATAAAATGGGATTTACAGCACGTAACGAGGAGGAGCTCAAGACAATAATCAGTAAACCGTATGGCCTATTTTTCGTGTGTGGTCCAACGGGTTCGGGTAAAACAACCACATTACATTCTATATTGAAACATCTGAATCGCGATGAGACCAAGATCTGGACAGCTGAGGATCCCGTTGAGATTACCCAGAAAGGACTGCGCCAGGTACAGATGAATGTCAAGGCGGGGCTGACATTCGCCGTGGTGATGAAGTCTTTCTTGCGAGCGGATCCCGATATCATCATGGTTGGCGAGATGCGCGATAAGGAAACTACCAGTCTTGGTATTGAGGCCTCACTGACCGGTCACTTGGTATTTGCTACCCTGCATACCAATAGTGCGCCGGAATCCGTGATTCGTTTGTTGGATATGGGGATGGATCCATTCAATTTCGCAGATGCTTTATTAGGCATTTTGGCACAGCGTTTGGCCAAGCGACTTTGTAAGTGCAAGGAGGCATATGTGGCTAGTGATCATGAAATCAAGTCGTTGTTGACGGAATATTGCGAAGAACTGAAGAATATTGATCATTTCAAAGCGGATCCGGTTGCGGCCTATGCAGAGATACAAGCAGGCTGGATTAAGCAGTATGGCGATGACAACGGTCAAATCACATTAAGTAAAGCAGTGGGTTGTGACGAATGTGCGGGTACGGGTTTTTCGGGCCGAGTTGGTTTACACGAATTAATGACAGCCAGTGATGCGCTGAAAAAGAATATTCAGGAGCATGCGCGTGTGGCAGAAATGTTGGTGACAGCATTGGGTGACGGGATGCGGACATTGAAGCAGGATGGGATAGAAAAGGTATTGCAGGGTATTACGGATATTCATCAAGTGCGGGTGGTTTGTATTAAATAAACATTGTTTTTTTTAATATGACGCAAATGTTTTAACCGAATCGCGGTAATCTGTGTTTCTTGTGCTGATTCGTATTGTGATGATTGTACCAAATAAAAAAAGCACCCCAGTAAATGGGGTGCTCTGGGTTTGTTATAAAGCCAATCAGTTAGCAGATTGCGCCGGCTGCTCGGGTGGCGCAAGTTCCAGTTTTAGCCCAAACTATGGGTGCACCAATAGCAGCGGCAGTTCCTGTAAGTATATAAGTTTCGGCAGTAAGACCATTTCCAGTGATTGCTGTCATTGTTAAGTCAGCTGTCAAAGCGCCATTGTTGGCAACGACACCGGAGCCTGCTGCTACCATATTGCCTACGGCAGGGGCTGCAGTGACGCCAGGAACGCCATTGAGGCCGTTAGTACAGCTGGCTGCAGCTAATGTTCCTTGTTCTTGGAAACATATTTCGAGGCCAAGCTTGTAAGGTGCTGCAGACGATACTACTTCGCTGTATCTAGCTTTCAGGGTGTATTGTTGGTAAGCAGGAACAGCTACAGCCGCCAGAATACCAATAATGGCCACAACGATCATCAATTCAATTAGTGTGAAACCTTTTTGTGTTTGTTGCATGAGTGATTCTCCTCAAAGTTAAGTATGACACACTGAGTGTGTGTAATTTGTTATAAGCAGGAATCGTGCCAGAAAATTTTAATCATATAAATATCTTCTGGTAGTATTCAATCTGCCAGGAATCGGATGTATTTTAGTTGTAGTTACCAAATACTTCTTGCCATAATTGTAATACCACGATACGGGCATTATTTAAGTCGTTTGCTTTAACACGCGTATACTGTTGTTGTACGGGGTCTTCTACAGACGGCGTGCCTGTTAGATCTGTTTCACTATTTAATCTTAATCGATGTTGTGTGCGTCGGAATTCCCGATAAGCCATCCGCACTTTTTTAGTAGTATCCCTATTAATGAGTCCTAATTCTGCAGCAAGTTTCAATAAAGCGATATTACCAATATTTCCTGTTAATTGCGGATGGTTGCAAGCATGGCCCAGCACAAGACATTGCACCATAAACTCAACATCAATAATGCCGCCGCGATCATGTTTAATATCAAATAAAGTAGTTGAATTGGGGTGGGCATCCAGCATTTTCTCACGCATCATCAGGATGTCTTGTTTTAGTTCAATTAGGTTACGCGGCTGGCAAAGGATTTCTTTGCGGGATTGTTCGAAAATATCTGCAACATGTTGATTGCCCGTCACAAAACGTGCTCGGGTTAATGCTTGATGTTCCCATGCCCATGCCCATGCCCATGCCCATGCTTGTTTGCGTTGGTATTGTGCAAAGGCTTTCATGGCGTGTACCAGTAAGCCACTGGCGCCATTGGGACGTAAGCGCAGGTCGGTTTCATACAGTGACCCAGCCGAGGTCTGGGGCGTGAGCCAGGCATTGATGCTTTGACCAAGTTTGGTATAAATTTCTGCTGCATTGGGGTCGTCATCATTATAGAGAAAAACAATATCCAGATCAGAGACATAGCCCAGTTCTTTGCCGCCTAGTTTTTCATAGCCAATAATGGCAAAGGCGGGTGTATCACGATGCTTTTGTTTTAAACCCGACCAAGCCAAACTGAGTGCTGTGTCCAACACCAGATCTGCTAATTCGGTTAAGTGATCACTCAGTGTTTCAAGCAGTAGCGCGCCTTCCAAGTCGCGAACCAGTAATTGGAATAATTGCGCATGCTGAAAGTGCCGTAAAAGGTCCATTTGCCACTCAAAAATGTCAATCTTTGGATTGTCGGCGTGATTTAACTTGCGATTCCCCGTGGTCTTGCCACGGGGAGGATTATAGTTTGTGTTTTTGA
>CAXBGL010000084.1:0-11767 GCA_963975255.1 uncultured Nitrosomonas sp.
CATTCTAAAGACTAATTAGATCCCCGTGGCAAGACCACGGGGAATCACAAGTTTAGGACGATCGACGCATAGCCCCTGCTGCTTCAACATGTCCATCTCCTTTACTAATCGGTTCTAGTACCGTTGCAGGCACTGGTAATTTTAATAACCGATAAAGATTACTCAGGTTGTGTCGAAACAGCTGATCGAAACTTGCCACCGAATGTGCAGGATTATAATCACCAAACCACCAGAACCAATCGGAGCTTTCACAGGACGCAAGCTGATGACCGGCCTTGTCTTTTTCTATATCAGTTAGTCGCCCACTTTGCATTACCAGATCATAGCTAAGTTTGGCTGCACACAACATATCCCAGGCACGATTTTTTTCGTGATCACCAATCCAGGTAGAAAATGTCCCAAATACCCAACTACCTGCTGCAAGCATTGGCAATGCCGCCACATCATCTGCATATTCAGCAGAAGCGATATAGTCACGGTAAGTCGTGGTATGAATTACAGGGTGACTGTCTAGAAGGCTATAAAGATCGTCAAGGAAATAAAAACCATTATAGGGATAGGTTTCCCAAGCATTTTCCCCATCCAGAATGACACTTACAACAGAGTTTTCCCCATCAGGTGCATTATGGTGTATTTGTTCAAGGGACTGTATAAAATTCTCAGCAGCATCGCGTCCAAACCATTTCGAATATTCAAAGCCGATCATGTCAGACAAGTGATCATCACGAAAAAAACAGGTTACGTTATCAGCCTTTCCAGTTACTTGGTAGGGACGATATAGATAGCGATTTCGCTCCTGTAATGCTTCATCCGGATACGATTTACGTAAGCTATTAACCAACACGCCCTCGCCACTAGCGCACCAATGACAATTTTGCTCTGCTAAGATTTTCAGTAACGGTGTTGAAATTGCACCTTCAGCAGGCCATACACCAACAGGTTTCTCACCAAAGCGTTGCTGATGACTGGCTATCGCCGAGTTTAAATGAAATGCAACGCGATCGCGCCCACCCGGATAAATATTATTTTCCGGTAAACTAGATTCGGGCAAACTGTCACGAGCAGATGAAAAATCAATCAGCAACGGTGAAAGAGGGTGATAATGCGGTGTTGTGGATAATTCAATTTGACCTGACTCAGCCAATTTACGATATCGTGGAATTAATCCTTGAATCAAGTCACCAATTTGATTAAACAACTGAATCCGATCAGCATGGCTAAATCCTTCACTTTTCGTCATCAGCTTTATCACAATCTCATTGTTTCTACGTACACTCTCGCCTGTCCATGCCAAGTGATACCACACCAGCAAATCGGCCAAGTATTGTCCAGAAAAATAAACTAATTCGGTCTCTCCGCGTTCGCTCAGTGTATCGTATAATTCATGTAAACGTTTATATGCCGGATATGGTTGTAGCATTCTTTCATGGTTACTGAGAAAACAACTGTCAAACACATGTAAACGCTCTTGCGGTGTAATATGCTCCAAATCTGGAGTAACCAAGAGACGCAGTAATGGATCACGTATCTGTCCTAAGGAAAACTGCTGAGCATAATCTTCTAGCTGGTCTAGCAGTATCGGCACAAAATTTACTATTGCCTTGATTTGTGGATGCCTCTCCAGGTGAGAAGCCATGTCGGTGTAATCTTTAATCGCGTGTAGATATACCCATGGCAATACGAATTCATTGGTTTCGTAACTGCGATAGTCTGGTTGATGCATGTGCCATAATAAGACAAGACTTAATCGTTTCATGTAAAAAATATTACTTTGGAAAAATTTCTGTAGTTAATGTACATGATGAACTTGTTGTCCGAGCATTTCTGGTGTAATCAACGTGACACCTTTTTCCGTAACGTGGAATCGCTTGCGATCCTCTTCAACATCATATCCGACTATTAATCCTTCAGGAATAACGCACTGTTTTTCCACCACCACACGCCGCAAACGCACATTTCTGCCAATACTTACATTAGGAAGTATTACTGAATCTTCAACAGTACTATAGCTGTTGATTTGTACATTAGAATACAGCAATGAGCGACGTACCGTCGCACCACTAATAATACAACCGCCAGACACCATCGAGTCAAGTGCCTGACCACGCCGATTATCATCATCGAAAATGAATTTGGCCGGAGGCAATTGTTCCTGGTGCGTCCAGATTGGCCAATCTTCATCATACAAATCAAGATCTGGCGTCACGGTAGTCAAATCAAGATTCGCCTCATAATAAGAATCAACCGTTCCAACATCCCGCCAATACGGCACACCCGCAGTCATATTGACGCAACTATCCAAAAAACGGTGTGCAAAAATACGGTTGCGCGATACCAAATAGGGAATTAAATCTTTACCAAAATCGTGCGTTGAGTCTTTATCATTATGATCACGAATTAATTGCTCATATAAAAATGCAGCGTTGAATACATAAATTCCCATACTAACCAACGCTTTTTCTGGTTGATCAGGCATGGGTACGGGGTTATTGGGTTTTTCAGCAAAACTGGTAATTTGCCATTCTTCATTGATACCCATCACACCAAAAGCGCTTGCTTCCTCCAGCGGAATCTCCAAGCAAGCCACTGTCATATCAGCAGATTTTTCCACATGCTGCGCCAATAGCTTACTGTAGTCCATTTTATAAATATGGTCTCCACCCAGAATTAATACATGCGCTGCATCATGACGGCGCAATATATCAAGATTCTGGAATACGGCATCAGTGGTACCTTGATACCAGCCTTCCGCCGTTTTTTGCTGTGCTGGTAACAATTCAACGAATTCCTTGAAACGCCCATCCAGAAAGCTCCATCCATGTTGGATATGACGAATTAGGCTCTGTGACTTGTATTGAGTTACAACCCCAATACGACGAACACCAGAATTGACACAGTTTGAAAGTGGAAAATCAATAATTCGAAACTTGCCACCAAAGGGAACAGCAGGTTTGGCACGCCAATTTGTGAGCTGCTGTAAACGGCTACCACGTCCACCTGCAAGTATCAACGCAATCGCGTTGCGTGACAAATTGCCATAGAAATTTGGATTAATTTCATGCTTAACTGGACATCGATCCTCATGTAAACACTCCTCGTCTTCCATCGTCTTCCCTTTCTCCACTATCTGACTAATATATTATCGCATTATGGCACCTTGTCGCAGGGAAACTTTGATCTAATTTTGCAATTTAAACAAGCAGACAAGCTATAATCAAAATATGCAAGTTAAACCAATACCTGATTACGTAGAACCTTCAACTATATTTACAGAAAACTAATGGAAATAACATGTTGAAATATCATGAATATATTAAAGATCGGATCAAGTTTATTTTGGCTATGTCGCAATTAACTATTGGTTTTTGTTAACTCTCTAATTGTACTTTAATTATTGAGGCTATCAAGTCCATGGTTAATAAGGGTTTTATGAATTCTTAAATCAAATTCAACATTTAATTGTGACATAGCCTTTATTTTTACCTGCCCAGAAAAATTAAAAATTTCTCTCATTTTGAGCACTTAAATTTTCAATGTGAATTTGTAGAAATCTCATAAAACCAAGAAGCTTCTAGAAATTTGATTAATCAGAACTGGCTGAAGCTTATACGTAATCAGGAACCAATAAACCCATGACCACCACAAAAACTAATTTGTTCCTGAAAGCACTGCTCGCCGCACGACTCCATGATCCATTTGCTTACCTCGGGGCGCGCAGGGAACATAATCATAGCCTGATACGTGTGTTTCGACCCCAAGCTGCAAATATCTGGGTGAAGATAAACGGAAGATTTGAGTCCATGACACGAATTCATTCCGATGGTATTTTCGAATGGCAGGGCAAAGCCCTGCCTAAAATCCCTTATCTCTTACGGATTGAAGAAACGGTTGCGGCACAGGAAAACAGCGTATACGAGATTTATGACGCTTATGCTTTTCCACTGGAAATATCTGACCACGACTTATATTTGTTCAATGAAGGCAATCTCCGC
This sequence comes from uncultured Nitrosomonas sp., assembly GCA_963975255.1. Taxonomy (GTDB): domain Bacteria; phylum Pseudomonadota; class Gammaproteobacteria; order Burkholderiales; family Nitrosomonadaceae; genus Nitrosomonas. Next base: position 3,993 of record CAXBGL010000084.1, read on the forward strand.
CAAGCTTATCGAACTTTAGGCGCACATAAAATTAAATTATCTGGTATTGAAGGGATTCGTTTCTCGGTATGGGCACCTAACGCTGAACGCGTTAGTGTTGTAGGTAATTTTAATCGTTGGGATGGTCGAGTAAACCCTATGGCTGTACACCATTCCAGTGGGGTCTGGGAGTTATTCATTCCGGGTCTGCCTTCAAACTCACTTTACAAATATGAAATCCGCAATCGAAACAGTGGCGAAATCTTACTTAAAACAGACCCCTATGCAACACGCTATGAACTGCGTCCCAACAATGCTGCGCTAACTCCAACAAATGACCACCACGATTGGCATGATACTAAGTGGATGACAAATCGCGCTAACTGGGACTGGTTACATGCACCACTGAACATTTTTGAAATCCATGTTGGATCATGGAAACGTCATCCTGATGGAAGCTTTTATACCTATCGAGAACTTGCTGAGCACCTAATCCCTTACATAAAGGATATGGGATATACCCATATCGAATTATTACCCATATCAGAACATCCACTTGATGAGTCCTGGGGCTATCAAACAACTGGATATTTTGCTGCAACCAGCCGCTACGGTTCACCCGATGAGTTTAAATATTTTGTCGATACCTGCCATCAAGCAGGAATTGGTGTAATGCTTGACTGGGTTCCCGCACACTTTCCTCAAGACACCTTTGCTCTGGCTCATTTTGACGGTACCGCATTGTATGAACATGAAGATCCTCGCCTTGGACTCCACCAGGACTGGGGTACACATATCTTTAATTTTGGACGCAACGAAATAAAATCGTTTTTGTTATCGAGCGCCCATTATTGGTTGTCTGAGTTTCATCTTGACGGGTTGCGGGTGGATGCCGTTGCCTCTATGCTTTATCTCGATTATTCCCGCAAGCAAGGAGAATGGTTAGCGAACAAATATGGTGGCAGGGAAAACCTGGAAGCCATTGATTTCTTACGTAAACTAAATATCATGGTACATGAGGAATTCCCTGGCGCACTCACGCTGGCAGAAGAGTCTACGGCATGGCCTGGCGTATCGCATCCTACTTACGCTAACGGTTTGGGGTTCTCAATGAAATGGAATATGGGATGGATGAACGATACCCTCTCCTATATGCAACATGACCCTATATATCGACGCTTTCACTATAATGAGCTTACTTTTAGTCAACTCTATGCGTATACCGAAAATTTTTTGTTACCCTTCTCACATGATGAGGTGGTGCATGGAAAAGGTTCTTTGTTAGCCAAAATGCCAGGGGATACTTGGCAGAAATTTGCTAATCTACGCTTATTATTTACCTACCAAATGACCACGCCAGGAAAGAAAATCAACTTCATGGGTAATGAGTTTGCTCAAGAACGAGAATGGAGAATTAGCGATGAACTGGACTGGGGTTTACTACAACACAAACAACATTCTGGTGTACAAGCAGCCATCCGCGATCTAAATCATCTTTATTATAAACTCCCAGCATTACATCAACTTGACTTTGCTACGGAAGGTTTTACTTGGGTCGATTGCCATGATGCAGATCAGTCTATTATCAGTTACATGCGGCGCGCAAACGATCAGACGTTTATACTTGTTATCCTCAATTTTACGCCCGTCCCACATACAGGCTATCGCATTGGCGTCCCCGTTAAGGGCCATTACCATGAACGATTTAATAGTGATTCGATCAACTATGGTGGCAGTAATATGACTAACGTAGGAAAGCTTGTGACGACTCAAGAACCATGGATGAATCTACCTAATTCCATTATCATCACATTACCTCCCTTAGCAGGCGTTATCCTTTCTTTGTAAACTCCCGCACAACATACAATCCGTTAGATCCACATACAGATGCTTGTTTCACAACCATACCATCAAGCCCATTTCCTTAGAATGGGTCAGTAATGGATGGTGCGGATATATACGAATAAAATATTCCTGCTTACCACACAATTCAGGTTTAACCTTTAATTCAAACAGATGCTCGTCAAATTCATTAACCCCTGCAAATTCAAACTTAAAATGTTTGAAATTATTAAATCTGGTTTTCTGAAACTTGCGACACATCAACAGCTCTACGATTACATCCTCTGGCTGCAAACTATTCAATTTAGCAGCAACTTTAAAATTCAACACATCACCAAACTTGGTACACCTGGATGGAATTTCCAACTGATGTAGTGCAATACCTTCCCATGCGCTGGTAATTTTATTTTTCCACTCAGCTACTTTTTTTGCGCCATCAAAGTGATTTTCAGTGTAGCGTTGGCCTTGATTACTGGCAGGCAAATAGAATTTATTCAGGTACTCATCTACCATACGTGTCGCATTGAAGCAGGGTAACAACGATGCCATTGAGTGTTTGGCCATCTTTACCCATTCTGGTGAATATCCCAACTTGTCACGGGTGTAATAAAGCGGAATAACCTGGTCTTGCAGAATCTCATAGAATGCCCGACTCTCTTCATTATCACGCAGTACTGCCTCCATATTTTCTGGTCCCGGTTTAATAGCCCAACCATTCTCTCCATCGTAACCTTCTTCCCACCAGCCATCCAGAACACTTAAATTAATAGTTCCGTTAATACCTGCTTTCATGCCCGATGTACCGCTTGCTTCCAGTGGATATATTGGGCTATTTAGCCAGACATCCACACCCGCAACCAAGCGTCGACCAAGGCGCAAATCATAGCCCTCAACCAACAAAAGTCGCCCTTCAAATTCTGGCATCAATGCTATCTGGCTAATACGCCGAATTAAATCTTGTCCTGGAACATCAGCGGGATGCGCCTTGCCAGCAAATATAAGAAGTACGGGTCTTTCCTTATTAAGGATAATTTCCCGTAACCATTCAAGATTTTCAAATAACAACGTTGCGCGTTTATACGTAGCAAAACGGCGCGCAAAACCCAGTGTTAAAATATTGGGGTTAATTGGATCAGCGAATTTGAGTAACCGATCAAGATGTGCCTCAGAACTATGATTTCGAGTGTTTTGTTTAGTCAATCGGGCGCGTATACCATGAAGCATTTGTGATTTTAAATGCTGTCGTATACTCCAAAATAAATGGTCGGGTATCTCATGAATACGTAACCAATATTCTGCGTCACACATTTTGTTGCGCCACTCATTACCAAGATGACGGTCGAACAGGTCGAACCATTCTTGAGCTAAAAAAGTGGGTACATGTACGCCATTGGTAATATAGGAAAGGGGGTTTTCTTCTGGCTCGATCTGCGGCCACAGATCCTGGCAAATATTAGCAGATACAGTGCCATGTATCCTGCTTACCCCATTATGCGTACGTGAACCGTGAATAGCTAATGCTGTCATATTAAAATCTACACTGCCGGGTGCGTGACCCAGCGCCATAAATTCATTACGGGTAATGTTTAGATCATGATAGAAGGCCTCAAAGTAAGCCAGCATCACATCTTTACTGAAATAATCGTGTCCAGCAGGTACAGCTGTGTGTGTTGTAAATACCGTATTAACGGCTACAGCCTCCAGCGCGCTGGTAAAATCTAACTCCTGTCGAACCAGATCGCGTATACGCTCAAGTATCATAAAAGCTGCATGGCCTTCGTTGATATGCCACACAGTTGGTTTAATCCCGATGGCATGCAAAGCACGCACACCCCCCACACCCAAAATGATTTCCTGTTCAATACGCATGGTTTTATCACCCCCATAAAGTTGATGGGTGATATAGCGATCTTGAGACGAATTCTCCGGTAAATCGGTATCAAGTAAATAAAGTGTTACATGACCGATCTTTGCTTGCCATATTTTCACGACAACATTACGTTGCGGTAAAGCAACTTCAATCCTCACATCCGAGCCATCGTCATGCAACGCCGGTGTTACGGGCAAATCGTCAAAATCCGAATCGGTATAGATAGCCTGTTGGTTTCCCTGATTATCTATCGTCTGAAAAAAATACCCTTGACGGTAAAGCAGACCAACTCCCACAAACGGTAGATGCATATCACTGGCTGCCTTGCAATGATCCCCAGCAAGAATACCAAGACCACCTGAGTAGATGGGTAAACTCTCATGAAAACCAAACTCAAAACAGAAATAAGCAATCTGATCTTTCGTATCTAAGCCTTCAATGTTATCCTGTTGTGACGGCTCATAATGATAGGAATCATATGTCGAAAGAACATTGTTGTACGCAGCGAGGAATACCCGATCTTCCGCTGCTTTCAGCAGCACAGATTCGTCCACGCGCTTGAGAAATGCCTTGGGATTATGTTTCACTGCGCCCCATAGTCTATGATCAAGTTGAGAAAAAAGTGCACGCGTGCCACGATCCCAACTATACCAAAGATTATTAGCTAGCTCCTCCAAGCGCATAAGACGAGCCGGTATCTTAGGATTAATGGTTAATTTGAAGGTGGTTCTAGAAGACATAAATATATTCCTTATCAAGTTGCAAAAAAGCTAACCCGATATAATTAAAAAGTGAATTACTAGATGTAGCCGAATCATACTTTGAGCAAAACGGCGTAACGCTGTCATCATAAGCGCAAAGACACCTAGGCTATAATAAAATGCTCGCGATAATATTTTAACTCATTAATGGAATCGTAAATATCAGCCAGTGCTTCATGCTTTCCTTTCTTGGTCAAGCCCGACAGAATGACAGGTCTCCAGCGTTTAGCCAATTCTTTTAAGGTGCTGACGTCCAAATTACGATAGTGAAAATAAGCCTCCAATTGTGGCATTGAGCGTGCCAGAAAGCGTCGATCCTGACAAATTGAATTACCACACATCGGTGAGATTCCAGATGCTATATGCTCTTGTAGAAAAGCCAGCATTTGTGCTTCAACTTCAGCTTCAGTTAATTTCGAAGCTTTAACTTTGTCAACCAAACCAGATTTAGTATGGGTAGACGTATTCCATTTATCCATCCCTGCCAACACAGAATCAAGCTGTGATAAAACTAAAACAGGTGCTTCTGCCACGGTATTCAATTGCGAATCTGTTACGACCAAGGCAACTTCAATGATACAGTCACTGTCTGGATTAAGTCCTGTCATCTCCATATCTATCCAGATGAGGTTCTTGCTATCTTGTGCCATAATTAGTTCGCCTACTTTCTTGAATGTTAGTCTTTAATTGTGTCATATTGTTAATAGGTCGTCACTTTTCACTAAAATACAACTTTTGATACGTTAATCAATTATGCAAACCTTTACGATTATTTTTCTCGTCGTGCTACTGCTCACTACGTTTATCCAACTATGGCTGGCTACACGCCACATCCGTCATGTTCGGACTCATCAAAACAAAGTCCCTGATAATTTTGCGGCTCAGATCAATCTTGCCGATCATCAGAAAGCAGCAGATTATACCTGTGCTAAAACCAGTTTGAGCTATCCCAATATTTTGCTACAAATCTCTCTTCTGCTCATACTTACCTTAGGCGGTGGTTTAAATGTACTCAATTCATTTTGGTCTGACTTATTGAGCGATCCACTGGCTCTTGGAATTTCTCTGATAATTAGCACATTTTTGCTACTCAATCTTACAGAAATTCCATTGAACTATTACCGTACTTTTGTTATTGAAGAACAATTCGGTTTTAACAAAATGACACCTGGGATGTTTTTTATTGATCTGATTAAACAGTCTTTACTCGGCCTCTTACTGGGGATACCCCTATTATTCAGTGTATTATGGTTAATGGAAAAAATGGGTGAAGATTGGTGGTTGTATACCTGGCTGGCATGGATCGGTTTCAATCTTTTGGTTTTAACTATTTATCCAACCTGGATCGCGCCGCTGTTCAATAAATTTACACCCTTGGAAGATACAACACTTCAATCACGTATTGAACAACTAATGGAAAAATGCGGCTTTAAATCTAGCGGCCTGTTCGTTATGGATGGCTCCCGTCGTAGCACTCATGGTAACGCTTATTTCACTGGCCTGGGTAAAACCAAGCGTATTGTCTTTTTTGATACACTGCTTTCACGATTGAGTGCAGCTGAAATTGAGGCCGTTTTAGCGCATGAATTAGGCCATTTTAAACATCATCATGTCATTAAACGTATTGTTACGTCATTTCTCATGAGCTTAATATTTCTGTGGATACTGGGCTATTTAATGGCACAAAGCTGGTTTTATGGCGGATTAGGGGTGTCGGTATCTTCTGTGCCATCAACAGCAATGGCATTACTGCTGTTTTTCCTAATAATGCCAGTGTTTACCTTCTTGTTTCATCCGCTTTCAAGCTTGTATTCTCGCAAACATGAATTTGAAGCAGATGAATATGCAGCACAAAATTCATCAGCAGATGATCTAATCCGTGCATTGGTAAAGCTCTATCAGGACAATGCCTCAACGCTTACGCCTGACCCGCTGCATTCAGCATTTTATGACTCGCATCCACCCGCTGCCATCCGGGTAGCACAACTGCAAAATTTGGAGTAACCATGAACATATCGACCTGTGATTTAGCATCCAAACAATGTAAACCATACGAAAAAGGTGCCCCATCTCTTTCTTCTGATGAGATTGGTACTTTATTATTACAACTGAAAGAATGGCAATTTTCTAATAATTTAATCACAAAACTTTACAAGTTTAAAAATTATTATGAAACAATGGCTTTTGTTAACATGGTGGCATGGGTTGCACACCGTGAGGATCACCATCCAGATATGACCGTTGGTTACAATAAATGTCAGGTGGAATATACAACACATACTGTCAAAGGTCTGTCTGAAAATGATTTTATCTGTGCAGCTAAAATCGATAAACTATTTAAAATTTGAGCTCTGAAAAAAAACTACCCGATAAAACATTTAGTTACACTACTGGACAAGTAATTGCTGCATTTGGTAGGCAGTATTCAGTTGAAACGGCAGCGGGTGAAATTTTATTATGCGTCACACGTGGGAAGAAAACAGGGATTGCTTGTGGTGATCAAGTCGAGTTTCAATCGACGACATCTGGACAAGGTGTTATAGAACGTATTAAAGCACGTTCTACATTGTTATACAGAAGCGATGCTTTTAAAGAAAAAATTATTGCAGCCAATGTTACCCAAATTATTATTGTCGTGGCTGCCGTTCCCAGCTTTAGTGAAGAACTGATCAATCGCTGCCTGGTTGCTGCCGAAAGCCAACGTATCCAGGTATTAATTGTACTTAATAAAGCGGATCTCACTGAAGAAACACTTGCAGCGGCGGCAACGCTCTCTCTCTACCAGGAACTGGGATATTCCCTAATTCAACTAAGCGCTAAGAAAGACATTACAGCGCTTCTTCCTTATTTAGATGGTCATCTCAGCGTCCTGGCAGGCCAATCCGGTATGGGAAAATCTACACTCATCAATACTCTAATTCCAGAAGCAAAACGGTCTACAGCTGCTATTTCAGTCGCGCTTGATTCTGGTTGCCACACAACAACCTATTCACACCTCTATCACCTTGATGCGAATAGCCACATCATCGATTCGCCTGGTATACAAGCGTTTGGATTAAATCATATTAAACGTGAAAATTTGGCTTGGGGATTTGATGAATTTCATCCTTATATCGGACAGTGTAAATTCAACAACTGTCGACATACGAGTGAACCAGGCTGTGCGTTAATACTGGCCGTAAAAGAGGGAAAAATCAGCAAACAACGCTTTGCTTTCTACCATAAACTATTGTGCTAGCCTATAAGCACTTAGCCTGTGTACTATCGATCCAGACTGTGTGAAAACTCAAAATCTGTTTTTAGTGGCTAATCCTGCAACCATA
>CAXBGL010000085.1:0-11701 GCA_963975255.1 uncultured Nitrosomonas sp.
CTGGGGCTGTAGCCGGTCCCAAGGGTATGGCTGTTCGCCATTTAAAGTGGTACGTGAGCTGGGTTTAAAACGTCGTGAGACAGTTTGGTCCCTATCTGCCGTGGGCGTTGGAAGTTTGAGTGGACCTGCTCCTAGTACGAGAGGACCGGAGTGGACACACCTCTGGTGTACCGGTTATGACGCCAGTCGTATCGCCGGGTAGCTAAGTGTGGACGAGATAACCGCTGAAAGCATCTAAGCGGGAAACTTACCTCAAGATAAGACTTCCCGGGGGTTTAACCCCCCTAAAGGTTCGTCGAAGACTACGACGTTGATAGGTCGGGTGTGGAAGCATAGTAATATGTTAAGCTAACCGATACTAATTGACCGTGCGGCTTGATCCTATAACTTTAAATTTTTTTTAAGTTCTTTAGGTATTTGTTTAAATATTTTTTAACCCAATTGCTTTTTCCAAATGTATAATGTGTATGTTTATACGTTATATAAAAGTTACGCTTGGCGGCCATAGCACTTTGGACCCACCTCTTCCCTTCCCGAACAGAGCCGTGAAACGAAGTAGCGCCGATGATAGTGTGCTTTCGCATGTGAAAGTAGGTTACCGCCAGGCACCACACATTAAAACCCCTCATTCATAAAATGAGGGGTTTTTTTATTTCTGTCTGATTATTATCAGATCAAATTCAAATTAGTAGTTTAATCATTGGTAGTGGTAGACATAGGAACGAGTGCAGTGTCGAAAGAATCGAATATATTTTGAGGCTTAATGATTGTATTGATTTACTTATCGCTATGAAATGATTTGTTTCAAAAAATTGTAAGGCAAACAGCTAGGAGTTTTTTATATTCTTCAACATATAACACAATGAGTTGACGCGGTGGCAAGTGCGGCATTATGAAAGGATTGCTTAATCCGAAGGTCTAAATTATTGGGTTGCGTTACTTCACCTTAGTTTTATATCACTTTCAGTTTGGAAAAGTGTCAAATAGAAATCGTTGAAATAATAACGCATAATATATTACGAAGCGTATGCTTTTAATTGTAAGGCAGTATGTTAAATACTATATTGATGAAGAATAGGGCTGTTATGTATGCCTATTTTATAAATCGTATTTTTTCGATTCATCATATAGTTGTGTTTAATTTGTGATGAGGTTCTCATTTAATGGATGAAACAATTATGCTTAATTCAGGAAATCAAAAAACTGGTTGGGAAAGGCAATTACTGGAGGAGCTAGCTGTTTCTTCTTTGAAGGAGCAGCGTCGTGCACGGCGTTGGGGAATACTTTTCAAAGTGCTTACATTTTCATATCTTTTTATTCTTCTTTTTGTTGCCTTGGGATGGGTTGACGATGTAAGGGTAAATACTTCAGGTACGCACACGGCACTTATTGATATAACCGGCGTAATTTCTTCTGATGGCATGAGTAATGCAGATAATATTAATGCTAGTCTACAATCAGCTTTTAAAGATAAAAAGACACAGGGCGTGATTTTGCGAATAAATAGTCCTGGTGGTAGCCCTGTACAAGCAGGCTATATCAATGACGAGATTCGTCGTTTACGTACAAAATACCCAAAAATACCACTGTACGCAGTTGTCGGAGACGTGTGTGCTTCAGGTGGTTACTATGTTGCTGTGGCTGCTGATAAAATTTTTGTTGATAAAGCGAGTCTTGTTGGTTCCATAGGTGTTTTGATGGACGGATTTGGTTTTACTGGAACACTAGAGAAGCTTGGTATTGAACGACGTTTATTGACAGCAGGAGAGAATAAAGGTTTCCTTGATCCCTTTTCGCCGTCTGATCCTAAACAAAAAGCTCATGCTCAGCTATTGCTAGGTGAAATTCACGAGCAATTTATTAGGGTTGTACAAGATGGCAGAGGCGAACGTTTAAAAGAAACCCCCGAAACTTTTAGTGGAATTATATGGACAGGTCAGAAAAGCATAGATTTAGGTCTTGCCGATGATATAGGTAGTTCAGAATATGTGGCGCGAGAGATTATTAAAGCTGACCATATAGTCGATTTTACGGCTAAAGAAGGTTTGGCAGAGCATTTTGCTAAACGTTTCAGTGAAGTTATATTAGGCGTATTAACTAATTATGGATGGAATCTTAAATAAAAATTGTATCTATGATTTGATTTTGGGTCAGTTATTAAAAAATTAGTTAAGTATGAACTTGTGCTAAAAGATATGGCGGTACTCATAGAAATAGTTGTCTCTTTTGGTAAGAATAGTTTCGCTGAAAACTTGCCAATAGCATGTATTTTTATCTAGAACGAATGAAAATTATTTCATAATCTTCTTGGCACCAGGATTAATTGGTGCATCCCTAATACTAAATTGGTGCAAAACATTTTATTTTCCTTTAGAATGCATGGTTTTTCTAGCAATATTCTTACAGTAAGGTTATTACACTCATGTCATAAAACTGTAACAATAGTGTAATAACCTTGCCGCAATTATTCATAATAATAATAATAATAATAATAAATGAGGCTAAAATGAATTTTTTGAAATTTGTGCACGTATCTATAGTGCTTCTAGGTACGGGTCTTTCAGCTACGACTCATGCAATTGATCTGTATGTGGACACTAAAACCAAGCAAATTTACATAGAACCCGGTGAAGGTAGGGAACATTTGGGATCTTTCAAAAGAGAGGATAGTGTTTCTGAAAGCATTGGACAAGAAAGCGCCCAAAATGCCCAGAAACCACAAACTAGGCAAATAAACTCGTCGGAAGAAAGTATAGCGTCACCTACACCACCTGTTACATCTGCTACACCTGTGATGGCGTCAAAGAGAAGCGAACATAAATCAAATAAAATTGATGTTTCTCTGGGAGAAGGTGGTTTAAAATTTGGTACACAAGATGACAATTTCAAATTTAAATTAGGTGGTCGTATTCATGCCGATGCATCATTCAGCCAGGGCGACGACTTCATGGATGCTAATGGCAACCCAATTGAAGCGAATGATGGTACGGAAATACGTCGAGGTCGTATGGTGTTTCAGGCTAGATTCTTCAGGGATTGGGATTATATAACTCAGATTGATTTTGCAGATAACAATGTCTCAGTAAAGGATCTGAGTATAAAGTATACAGGTCTTGGATTTATGGATGTTGTCGTTGGTCAACATAAACAAGCATTTAGCCGTGAGTTGCAGGAAAGCTCAAATGATCTTTTGTTTATCGAGCGTTCAGTGGCCAATGCGATTACAGGCACGACCGTTGATCGTGCAATCGGATTAAATTTGTTCGCATACAATGCGACGACGACCGCCCAAGTGGGCCTTTATGGTGATACGCTGGATGCAAATAAGCGGAACATGCAAGCGGATGAGGGATGGTCAGTGAGTTCACGTATTACTCATGCCCCACTGCTTGATGGCAATAACACCATTAATCTTGGTATTAACGGTAATTATCGCAAGCCAGATGATGCCGGTGACGTGTCCGGCAAACCACTTGTAATGCAGACTGAGTCAACCCATATGTCTAATCTCAATTTAGCCAAAGCCAACGTTAATAATGTAGATAACTACAAAATGATTGGTGGTGATGCAACCGCTGTAATGGGTCCTTTCTCTGTGGGTGGTGAATATACACAAATCTGGATTGACCGTGAAAATGGCGAGCCGAGTTTGTCTTTTAGTGGCTGGTTTGGTGAGGCCGCATGGACACTGACAGGTGAATCACGTATCTTTAATAAGGGTGAGTTTAATAGAGTTAAGCCTAAAAAGAATTTCAGTCTGTCAAAAGGTGGTTTAGGTGCGTGGGAAATAGCTGTTCGTTACGCTGAGGTTGATTTGAATCATCACTCTTTCAAAGGTGGCGAGTTAGCTAACTTTAGCGTTGGCTTGAATTGGTATATCAACCCCAATGTTCGACTTATGGCGGGTTACGATAAGCTGTTGAATACTAAAGACTCGCCACTGAGAAAAAGAAATGGTGGTAGTATTGAAAATATGGATACTTTCCAGTTCCGTACACAACTCGCATTTTAGAACGTTTAGTTGAGCTATGTCTGTTTCTTAAGAGTTTCGGCAAGCATTCGTGTGACGCCTATTTGCCAATCTGGCAGATTTAAAGAAAAAGTATTTTGTAATTTACGCGTGTCAAGACGTGAATTCAATGGACGTTTTGCATGTGTGGGAAAGTCGTTGCTCGCAATGGGTAGAATTCTATCAGGTTTTATTTTAAGTGGTATCTTGGTACGGGCATACTCAAAAACGAAATTTGCGTAGCCGTACCAAGAGGTGTGTCCTTTAGCAGCTAAGTGATAAAGACCCGATACTTCGGGTCTATGCTGTGCGGTACGAATGGCATGCGCAGTGATATCTGCCAGTAATTCTGCACCAGTAGGGGTACCAATTTGGTCATTGATGATATTTAAGTGATCTTGTTCTTGAGCTAATCGAAGCATGGTTTTGATAAAATTATTACCATGTGTTGCATAGACCCAACTTGTGCGAAAAATTAAATGAGCGCAACCAGAAGTAGCGATCAGTTTCTCGCCTGCAAGTTTGGTTTCTCCATAGACATTCAGTGGAGCAGCCGTTTCTGTTTCTACTCTTGGGTTGCACCCACTTCCATCAAAAATATAGTCAGTCGAATAATGGATTAACCAAGCTTTCTGACGCTTTGCTGCTTGAGCTAAGATACCTGGGGCTTGGGCATTGATGGTATGTGCCCGTTCTGGTTCACTTTCAGCTTTATCTACTGCGGTGTAGGCTGCGGCGTTAACGATTATATCTGGCGCAACTTCGCGAACTGTCTGATCTATGCCAGCCAAATTGATAAAGTCTCCGCACAATTTTTTATTATCAGTATTCAGCGCTACCAGTTGACCTAGTGGCGCAAGGCTTCGTTGTAGTTCCCAACCAACCTGACCATTTTTACCGAATAACAAGATCTTCATTCGTTTGTTTTATCCAGTTCTATAATTTATTTCAACTCAGATTTTCCATTAGACGCTTATATATAAATAGAAACAATTAGTTAATCTAATAGGAAATCTGGATTCGTTCAATTTATTCCCTGTAGGCACCAGATTGGATATCAGTTACCCAATGCTGATTATCCAAATACCATTGGACGGTTTTACGGATTCCTGTTTCAAAGGTTTCCATGGGCTTCCAGCCCATCTTGTGTTCAATCTTGTGCGCATCAACTGCATAGCGTCGATCATGTCCCAGACGGTCTTTAACATAAGCGATTAGATTGAGATAAGAGGCTGTTGGTTGTAATTCTTCTAATAAAGTACAAATTGAATGGACAATCTCAATATTTGGTTTCTCGTTCCAACCACCAATGTTGTATGTTTGTCCGGGTATACCTTTCTCCAAAACACGGCGAATAGCACTGCAGTGATCGGTTACATAGAGCCAATCACGAATTTGCTGGCCGTCACCATATATGGGTAAGGGTTTTCCTGCCAAGGCATTATTAATCATCAGAGGGATCAGTTTCTCTGGAAACTGATAAGGGCCATAATTGTTAGAACAGTTTGTGGTGAGTACAGGTAAACCGTAAGTGTGATGATAGGCACGCACCAAATGGTCACTTGAAGCTTTGCTGGCTGAGTAGGGGCTATTGGGTTTATAGCGATGCTCTTCAGTAAAGGCAGCTGCTTGTTCAGTCAGGGAGCCATATACTTCATCAGTTGAGACGTGCAGAAAGCGAAATTCTTGCTTTAACTTGCCTTCCAGTTGATTCCAATAGCTGTGAGCTGTTTCTAATAAGTGGAAAGTGCCTACGATATTAGTTTGGATAAAATCTTCAGGACCACTGATGGATCGATCTACATGACTCTCTGCAGCCAGGTTGATAATTGCGCGTGGTTGATATTCTGTGAGCAGTTGCGATACAAGCTTTATATTACCAATGTCTCCTCTTACAAAGATGTGTCGTGGATCGTCAGCCAACGATTTCAGGTTTTGCAAATTCCCTGCATAGGTTAATTTGTCAAGATTGACAATTTTTTCATCAGTTTGTGTGAACCAGTCTAAGACAAAGTTTGCACCAATAAATCCAGCCCCACCTGTTACCAGTATCATTCTAGTTACCTTAAAATTAAGTTGTTATTGCCTGTTCTGCCCAGGGATTATTTGAGGCATATAAAAATATAGATGTTCTGTTATTGCTCGACTTGCCAAATTGGAACTAACCCTGATTCCTCTTGCCTGACTTGGAATGTACATTCCACACCGATTCCTGGGACCCATACAAGCTGATCGCCGCTAAATAATAATGGTAATATTTTGCGATCCCAGGGTGGAATTGAAGCCTCTTGCAGCAGATTTTTCAAACTGCGGCGTGGTCGCTTACAGTCAGGACAAAAGCGTTCTCCACCTAAGCGTTGTCTAATGGTAACCGGATTTTCTACCAATTTCTGAAAATTAATCCCCATATTTTTACTATGGCTAAAATTAATGAAGCTATTTGAATTGTCAAGCTTCAATAGTTTTTCTCCCTGCCATGTGATTTGCCATTCTGTTTTAGGTGGCGGTTTTCTGGGTAATACATACATAGACCCTTGGTAGCAGCGTACTTCTGTATTTCCAAAGGGTATATGTAGTTGCGCATCAATACGTGAGGACAGTAATTGATGTAGCATGTCATCTAGTTTTGTTGTGCTGGGAAGTGTTGCTCCTTGCTGTGAGAGCGTGAAACGTAGCAGATTTTTGGCACGAGGAATACTCAATAGACGCAATTTATTAACTTGAAGTTTTCCTGAAATAATACAATCTTTACTATCTATTTCAGCCAATTCATTCAGTAGATCTGATGCTTCAGCTAAATGGTGGCTTGAGCGTGAAAGTGTTTTTTGATAAGCAGGATAGCGTTTCCCCAACAAGGGAAGAATTTCATGGCGCAGGAAGTTTCGATCAAAAACAGTATTGTCGTTACTTTCGTCGTTGATCCAGTTTAGTGTATTCTGTTTTGCATATTCCTCGATTTTACTACGTGACACATCAAGAAGTGGCCTGAGTATCTGTGGCGCGACATCCGAAGTCTGCTTTCTGAGGATAGGCATGGCTCCCAGGCCTTTGGTTCCTGCGCCACGTAGCAATTGTAGCAATAAAGTTTCAGCTTGATCATCAAGATGCTGGGCTAAAATAACGTAGTCCGATGTCAAATGATTGAACACCTGGTAACGTCCATATCGGGCTGCAGCCTCTAAGCTTACACCCGATTCTTTACGGATGTTCAGTTGTGTAACAGTAATGGGGATATCATAAGCATGACAAAGATCACGACAAAATTTGCTCCATCGTACTGCATTACTGCTGATACCGTGGTTAATATGAACGGCAGAGAGTGTGAACTGCATTTGTTTTGATAGTGTAACGAGCAAATGCAGTAGAACAACTGAATCAATACCCCCACTAAGCGCTACGGCAAGATGGCAGTTCTGCTTAGTTTTGCTACGCAGCACATCTTTTACGCGATTCTGAAGATTATTCGATGTTGACTTCCTTGAATGAACCATATCCCATCAGCCGGTCAAAGCGTTTTTCTAATAGCGTTTCTATAGAATGTTCGTGTAGCTTTCTTAGCGATTCTTGCAATACGTTTTTTACCGATTGCATTGTAGTGGGGTAGTCGCGATGTCCCCCTCCCAGTGGTTCACTGATGATGCTGTCAATCAGACTGGCTGCTTTAAGTCGTTCAGCGGTTATTCCCATGATTTCTGCAGCTTCCGGTGCTTTCTCAGCACTTTTCCATAGAATGGAAGCGCAGCCTTCAGGAGAAATTACAGAGTAGGTCGCATATTGCAGCATGTGTACCTGGTCACCAACGGCAACTGCTAATGCACCGCCAGACCCACCTTCCCCGATAACAAAGCAGATTATCGGTACTTTTAGTTCAGCCAAAACATATAGGTTCTTGCCGATTGCTTCAGATTGACCACGTTCTTCTGCATCAATTCCAGGATATGCGCCTGGTGTATCAATAAAAGTAACCAATGGAACTGAGAATTTCTCGGCTAAACGCATTAAGCGTAGTGCTTTTCGATAGCCTTCAGGTTTAGGCATACCAAAATTGCGGTAAATTTTGTCCTTGGTATCCCGTCCTTTCTGATGCCCAATGATCATTATTGTTTGGCCGTTAAAACGTGCCAACCCACCAACAATGGCATGATCATCAGCAAAACTTCGATCGCCGTGAAGTTCCTCGAAATCTGTGAATAAGTGTTGGATATAATCGAGTGTATAAGGGCGCTGTGGATGGCGTGCAACTTGCGAAATTTGCCATGGTGCAAGCTTTGAATACACACTTTTAGTAAGTGATCTGCTTTTTGCTTGCAAACGTTCAATTTCAGATGAAATGTCCAGTGCGGAGTCATCTTGGGCAAAACGTAATTCTTCTATTTTTGCTTCAAATTCGGCAATGCTTTTTTCGAAGTCCAGGAAAGTGATTTTCATGTGGGCTAAGATATAATCCTAAATTTGCGATGATACAGGATTTGTATGTGTCCCTGCATCGAATGTACTTAAAGTGGAACCATATTCAAGTAACCACTTCTAATATTGAAAAAGCTACGTGAGTTATTTTTTCTTTAAACTTATCGTGCAGCTACTTTTATATCAAGATTAACTTGCGAGGAGAATCCCATGAAGCGACGAATATTTCTACAAGGCATGGGTATAATTGCGACAGCATTGCCGTTAATCTTATCTAATTTACATAAGCAAGTGCTGGCAAGTTCACCAGATTTAACAGTTGTGCCATTAAATAAACCGCATCAAGCGTGGCGTGAATTGATTTCACCCGAGGCATACAAGGTATTATTTGAAGAAGATACTGAGTCTCCAGGTAGTAGTATTTTAAATCATGAGGATCGTGATGGGACGTTTATTTGTGCCGCTTGTTATTTGCCATTATTTGACAGTAAGCATAAGTATGACAGTGCAACTGGTTGGCCCAGCTTTACACAACCAATCTCTGGTCATATTGGAACAAAGCGAGATTTTCAGTTAATTATTCTGCGTACTGAGTATCATTGTGCAAGATGTGGTGGTCACCAAGGCCACGTGTTTAAAGATGGTCCGCAACCGCGGGGGGAGCGGTGGTGCAATAATGGTGTAGCTTTGCAATTTGTATTACGGACGGATCATCTGCCCACGCTTAGGAGTTGATTAGATAAGAATGAATACTCGTTGGTTATTTTTTAGTGTCGGGCTTTTGGCGATTCTGTTCGCATTGATTGCCTGTCGACAGTTTGCTGTCCCAAAGGCTAAGGAAGCTGCTATACAGTCACCCGACACAAGTTTGGCTATGGCAACATTTGCAGGTGGTTGTTTTTGGTGCACAGAGGCCGATTTTGATAAAATACCCGGCGTTGTTTCCACGACATCAGGTTATATTGGTGGTACGCTAGTTAATCCAACTTATAAACAAGTGATTGCTGGTAACACAGGACATGTTGAAGCGGTACAAGTACATTTTGATCTAACAAGAACAGACTTTTCTAAATTGTTGGCTGCGTATTGGTTGACGATTGATCCGTTGACACCCAATCGTCAATTTTGCGATATTGGTACGCAGTATCGTAGTGTGATTTTTTACCATAATGTGGAACAAAAAGATCTGGCCGAAGCTTCAAAGATCAGACTGGAAGAATCAGATCGTTTTAACCAGCCGATTATGACCGAGATTTTGCCCGCTACAGATTTTTTCCCAGCAGAAACATATCATCAGGATTATTATCTCAAGAATCCATTGCGGTACGCCTATTATCGTAATGGTTGTGGACGTGATAAACGTTTGGAGCAATTATGGGGATCAAAGCAGCATTGATCCTATGAAAACAATTTCTCTGGGTGATCTCACACCTAAAAATTTCCTGCAAAATTACTGGCAAAAGAAGCCTTTGTTAGTACGTAATGCCTTGCCAGGTTTCCAAGGGTTACTGTCACGAGATGCGCTTAAAAAGCTTGCCATTCAAGAAGATGTGCAATCGCGTCTCATAATTCAGAAACGAGGAAACTGGTCAGTCAAACAGGGCCCGCTGACCAAACGTGATTTTTTTAATTTGAAAAAGTCTCAGTGGACACTATTGGTGCATGATGTGAATCATTACCTTTCTTCGGCACGCGATCTGTTATCGAAATTTAGTTTTATTCCTCATGCACGATTAGATGATTTGATGGTTAGCTATGCGCCTAAAGGTGGGGGGGTCGGACCGCATTATGATTCTTATGACGTTTTCTTATTGCAGGGAGCCGGCAGTAGACGTTGGCAAATATCAGCTCAACAAGATGATAGCCTGATTGCGGATGCACCACTTAAGATACTGAAGGATTTTAGGTCAGAACAAGAATGGTTATTGGAGTCAGGTGATATGCTCTATTTGCCACCCAATTATGCCCATAATGGTGTTGCAGAGAATGATTGTATGACTTACTCCATCGGTTTTCGTGCGCCCAGTCACCAAGAGCTGGTTACTCAGTTCCTTGTTTATTTGCAAGATCATTTTGAAGTGGATGGATGGTATTGTGATCCTGATATGCAACTGCAAACGCATCCGGCAAAAATAAGTCGGGCAATGACAAACCAGACGCGCACTATTCTTAATAAAATAAAGTGGCGTTCGCTTGATATTGAAATTTTTCTGGGTATTTATCTTACTGAGCCCAAAGCCCATATTTTTTTTAGACAACCCTTTGACCCGTTAACACAGGATATTTTTTTGCAACAGATTAAAGAAAATGGTGTGCAGCTTGATTTAAAGAGTCGTATGCTAATCAGTGGAAATAATAATCTTTTCCTCAATGGAGAAGTCTATCCCATGCGTTTGGATATGCATCCGTTATTGGTAAAACTTGCAGACCAGCAAATGTTATTTATCTGTGATGATTATGATCTTAATGAAGAAACGGGAAGTTTACTTTATCAGTGGTATGTTAATGGGTATGTTGCAGTAGGTAATGCTGATATACACTAGTTTTTAGGAGTGCGACATAGCCACATAGAAGATTCTGGACATTTTTTATTTAATGTGATATATAGGGAGTGGTCTTTCTAATTTTTGAATGGCCGTAAAGGGTTGTTTCACATATTTTAAAATTCAAATAAATATGAATTTAAAAATAGGAGGTTAGGGCTATGAAATATTCTTTATTTGTTGCAGCCATTTTAGTCTTTTTTTTGGTTGGATGTGGTGAAGAAATTGCTGATACTGATCATCCTCCAAGTCAATATGGCGAAGAAGCGCATAAGACTGTTGAGGAATAGTAATTGACTACAACAACAAGGCTATGTCGCAATTAACTATTGGTTTTTGTTAACTCTCTAATTGTACTTTAATTATTGAGGCTATCAAGTCCATGGTTAATAAGGGTTTTATGAATTCTTAAATCAAATTCAACATTTAATTGTGACATAGCCAACAACAACTAAACCACTAAAGCGTGTGCTCCGTACGCAGATATTTTGGTGATACCGCATGAAATGCGATGGTTTTAACCGATATCGGTCGATAGCCTATTTAAAGGCCTAAAATAAAAAAACGCTCTTTGGGGGCGTTTTTTATTTAGGCCTTTAAATATTATCTATTATAAAGAATGATTCATTTGTTCTGAGTCAGATAGATCTTAATATAAGATTTCTTATGCCAAGATTTGTAACTATAAAATCACTACTGTCCCGTTAACTTTCACACCAAGTCCATCTGGCAATTGTTAGCA
>CAXBGL010000086.1:0-11686 GCA_963975255.1 uncultured Nitrosomonas sp.
CGTCAACTTACACTTTTTTAATACCCCGTGGTCTTGCCACGGGGTTGTTTATTAATTTTTTAACCGTGCAAAAGCTGCAGCCATGGCATTGTCAGTCTCAGGTGTTTCTTTTTTCTGCTGCTTGCGTTTTGGTAAGCGTTGACTAAGATTATGATTATTATGAGATTTGTTCCCAGGCGATGCGGGATCGTTTAGTCGCATTGTTAGTGAAATACGCTTACGTTTTTCATCAATTTCCAAGACCTTAACTTTAACCACCTGTCCCACCTTGACCACGGCATGTGGGTCTTTTACAAAAGTATTGGCTAGTGCAGAGATATGAACCAGTCCATCCTGATGCACCCCAATATCTACAAAGGCCCCAAACGCTGCAACATTGGTGACAATACCCTCTAGTATCATTTCTGGAAGTAGATCTTTGAGTTCTTCTATGCCTTCCTTAAAAACAGCTGTTGTGAAGGTAGGGCGTGGATCACGGCCTGGTTTATCCAGTTCCTTTAAGATGTCGTTAATGGTCGGTAAGCCGTATTTATCGTTGATATATTGGACGGGATTGATGGACGTTAATAAATGATTATTGCCAATGAGTGATTGAATATCTATCTTGAGGTCGGAGATAATTTTATTCACAAGTGGATAGGATTCGGGATGTACCGCTGAAGCGTCCAGTGGGTTATCACCATTCATGATACGTAAAAAACCAGCTGCTTGTTCAAAGGCTTTTTCACCTAAATGCGGTACAGCGTTTAATGCTTTGCGTGTATGAAAGATTCCTTTTTTATCACGGTAGGTGACGATATTCTGTGCCACTTTTTTATTGAGTCCCGATACGCGTTCAAGTAAGGCAGATGAGGCTGTATTAACATCCACGCCGACAGCATTGACGCAATCTTCAACCACGGCGTCCAATGAGAGCAGCAACTTATTTTGCCCCACATCATGCTGATATTGCCCGACACCAATTGATTTTGGGTCAATTTTTACCAATTCGGCGAGAGGATCTTGTAAGCGGCGTGCAATGGATACCGCGCCACGCAATGATACATCCATATCTGGTAGTTCATGGGAAGCTAAAGCAGAAGCAGAATAAACGGATGCACCTGCTTCTGATACCATCATCGCAGTGAGTTTAAGTTCAGGATTTTTTTTGATTAAATCTTTTGCCAGTTTGTCTGTTTCTCGTGATGCCGTTCCGTTACCAATAGCGATCAGTGTCACTTGATGTTGCGCACAAAGATTCTTTAGGATATGAATCGCATCGTCCCAATTATTTTTTGGAGGATGTGGATAAATAGTAGCTGTTTCCATTACTTTGCCTGTGGTATCGACTACCGCAACTTTTGTGCCTGTTCTCAGACCAGGGTCTATTCCCAGGGTAATACGGGGTCCAGCAGGTGCTGCAAGTAGCAGGGATTTCAGATTACGTGCGAACACATGGGTTGCCTCAGTTTCAGCGCGTTCACGCAAAGAATTCATGAATTCCGTTTCCAGATGCAGAAAAATCTTCTTACGCCAAGTCCAGCGAACGGTATCAGTTAGCCATTGATCTGCGGGTCTGTTTTGATGCACGATACCAAACTGCCTGGCGATGAGCTGTTCACAGGGATTGTGTGGCGCATCCCACTTTATTTTGTCAGCTTCAGAATCCAAGCGTAGCGTTATCGTCAATATTTTTTCACGATATCCTCGCAGCAATGCTAGAACGCGGTGAGAGGGTATTGTTTTGAACGCTTCAGAATAGGCGAAGTAATCTGTAAATTTGCTACCTTCCTCCTTCTTATCCTTAATCACTTTGGAAGTTACAATGGCGTGTGTTACAAAGTACTCACGTAATGACTGAAGTAAAGATGCATCTTCAGAGAAGTGCTCCATTAGGATTTGGCGTGCGCCATCTAGTGCTTCCTGGCAATCTTTGACCCCAGGGTTGTCACCTTGGTCGGTTGTAAATGGTACTTTTAGATAATTTTTTGCTTCAACTTCAGGCTGAAGGGTTGGTTTTTTTATCAGTAAATCTGCTAATGATTGTAACCCTGCCTCTTGCGCGATTTGTGCCTTAGTGCGACGTTTTTTACGATAAGGCAAATAGAAATCTTCCAATAGTATTTTATTTTCAGCATGCGTGATGGCATCAAGCAGGGCTGGGGTCATTTTATTCTGCTTTTCGATGGACGTGATGATGGCCGTGCGTCTTTTTTCGAGGTCACGCAAGTAATCCAAGCGTTCCTCCAGTAAACGCAGTTGAATATCATCCAGCCCACCCGTTGCTTCTTTACGATAGCGTGCGATAAAAGGCACCGTTGCACTATCATCAAGCAAAGCAATGGCAGCGATAATTTGTGCGGGTTTAGCAGAAAGCTCCAGAGCAAGGCGCTGTTCAATCGTTGGTAACATAGAGGTTTATATAAAAATGTGAAATGAGTTACTGAATTAAAATGGCAATGAGAGAATGGTGTGTTGTACCAAATGACGAAGCATTTATATCGGGTTTATTCAGGTGTTTTGTTTGTGTATAGAACAACTTCAAGCCCTGTGCCACATTGCCAGCATAAATGGAAATTACGCGGATTTTCCTCACCGCATTCGGGACATTGAATGACTCCCGTTGCAATGGGTGTTTTTTCATAAGCATGTGCGATGGCTTTTCCCCGTGTATAGTCTTCGTCACGAATGACCCAGACTTCTGGATAAGCATGTGTAAAAGGGATGTCACCCGATCCGCCTTGCGCATGTTCATTAAATAATCTTCCTGAAATATAGGCATGCTCAAGCAGGTCAAGTACTATCTGCGCTTCCATTAAATTATTAGCGGAATAAACTTTTTTCATGTAATAGTTGTTTCTTCTGGTAACGTGGCTCAAAAGAAATCGTGCTGGCAATGTACTACAAAGTGAATCATTTCTTTTCATCCGCCATCATTATATACTGACGTGGGATGGAATTATGGTGACTGTTTGGACTATTTCTTAAACATTATATGGTTCTAGAGTAGATTAATTCGCGCAACGTGACTATCAGTTCATTAATATTATTAAATAAAAACTATGTGGTTTAAGAATTTACAGATCTATCGTATTACTAGTGGGTGCATGATGGGTGCAGTACTTGAAGAAGCACTTGCCAGGCATGTCTTGCAAAATTGCTTACAATTGGAGATGCAAAGTCGTGGATGGGTGATGCCTAGAGATGAGGGCGCAAACTTTGTGCATGTGTTTGGGCAGCACATGCTGTTCGCCCTGGGTGTCGAGAAAAAATTGCTGCCCGCAACGGTTATTAATCAGTTTGCAAAAGAACGAATAGTAGACATAGAACATCAGCAAGGCTATAAACCTGGGCGCAAACAAATAAAAGAAATTAAAGAAGCCGTGATGATTGAGTTACTCCCTCGTGCCTTTGTACAGCGTCGCAAGACCTGTGCTTGGATTGATTCAACAGGGGAGTGGCTGATTATTGATACAGCGAATACAGCCAAGGCAGAAGAGCTACTTGAGGTGCTATATAAGTCCGTTGATCGTTTAACGCTGGCACCTCTCAAGACACAGACTTCTCCTTCTTCGGCTATGACAGGATGGTTGTCTGGTGATGATTTGTCAGCGGCTTTTAGCATTGATCGTGATTGTGAACTACGCGGTATAGAAGATGAGCAGGCTACTGTGAGTTATACTCATCATGTTCTAGACTCAGCAGAAACAAGTCGACATATTAAAGCAGGAAAGAAGGTGACCAAGCTTGCCTTGACGTGGCGGAATAAGGTGTCTTTTGTGTTACACGATAACCTTCAACTCAAGCGCATTGCACCATTAGATATCCTTAAAGAACCTGCAGAAACGACAGAGGAACTGTTTGATAGTGATTTCGTAATCATGACGGGTGAGCTTACACAACTGATCCCCGACCTAATTGATGCTTTGGGTGGTGAGGAAAATACGCATTAACTTTATATAATCAATGGTCCTGGGGTTTATCCTCAGACTTGGTTTGATTATTTATACCCATCAGTATTCCAGTGGCAGTTTTGTGAATGAGATCTGCTGTTGCATGGGTTAAATGCACCCCTGCGTCCAGTTGAGTATGTCCGACTGATGCCATTTGCTGGGTGAAAGCAAGCAAGGTTTCTTTTATTTGTTCACCAACAGCTGTACCATTATTTTGAGCATGCCTGACAAGATCATGGAGCGTATCTGCGATAAAACCTTTGGTCGTTCTCGCGGTATGATGCAATGTCTCAAGAAATAAGTTTTCCAGGCTTTCTAGATCGGCGCTGGTTCGAGAAAGTTCATTGTCAGAGAATTTCTGTGCGCGACCTGTTGCTTCTTCCACAGCTAACATGGACGCTGCTGCAAATTTTGCCAATGCTGCGTCCAGTCCAGTAATGGCTTCAGTAATCTGTGTTTTTGCTGTTTGAGATTGATTCGTTGCATGTTGCAGTTGCTGATGTGCCCCTTCATGGGCACCCTGTATGACGGCGGTTATAATTCGACGCAACGATTCAAAGTCAAGGCTATTGGCATTCATTGCTTTGAGTGTCAAGTGTTGGACGGCATCTTGAATACAAGATCCTTGTGCGACTGCATTACGTATTTCAGTCTCGAGTGCGCCAATATCATTGCTATCGTCAGTAGTGTTATTGTTTACATTTTGCATGATAGAGAACCTCATTAAGTGAAATGATATATCATCATGATCATTTTCTACCCATTACAACAAGTTGGTCAAGACCATTCATGTAAGGTTGCAGAACTTCTGGAATAGAAACGCTGCCATCCGCGTTCTGATAGTTCTCAAGAATCGCTACTAATGTTCGACCTACAGCCAGTCCTGACCCATTTAAAGTATGCAATAGTTCGGGTTTTCCTTGTTCATTACGGAAACGTGCCTGCATACGGCGCGCTTGGAATGCTTCACAATTACTGCAGGAAGAAATTTCTCGGTAGGTGTTTTGTGCGGGCAACCAAACTTCAATATCGTAGGTTTTGGCAGCAGAAAAGCCCATATCTCCGGTACATAACTTCATGACACGATAAGGCAATGCCAGTTTCTGAAGAATCTTTTCAGCATGACTCACAAGCTGTTCTAATGCTGTATAGGATTGTTGTGGATGGACGATTTGTACCAATTCCACTTTATCAAACTGATGTTGACGGATTAAGCCACGCGTATCCCTGCCATAGCTGCCTGCTTCAGAGCGGAAACAGGGTGTATGGGCCACAAATTTCATGGGCAGGAGTTCCTGTGGCACAATTTCATCACGCACCATATTGGTGATAGGTACTTCAGCAGTGGGGAGTAGATAAAAATTGGGTGAATTGTCACATTGTTTGTTTTGTTCTGGTGAGCTTCTTTCGTCAATTTCTGCTCCGGCATCATTCTTCTCACCTGTATTGACTGAAAACAGATCTTCTTCAAATTTTGGTAGCTGTCCAGTACCCTGCAAACTTTCACGATTAAGCAGATAAGGTACGTAAGTTTCGACGTAATCATGTTCTTGTGTATGGGTATCGAGCATAAATTGCGCCAGTGCGCGGTGTAAGCGTGCTAGTCCGCCCTTCATCAGACTAAAGCGTGCACCACTCAATTTTGCGGCAGTTTCAAAATCCAATAAGCCTAAGTGCTCACCAATGCTGACATGATCTTTTATTTCAAAAACAAAATGGCGTGGTTCTCCCCAGCGGCGTATCTCCTGATTATCCGCTTCATTTTTCCCTTCTTGGACACTGTCATGAGGCAGATTTGGTACTTCAAGTAATATCTTTTGCAATTCAGTCTGAATGTGTTCCAGTCGTGTTTCAGCTTGTTTCAACTCGTCTCCAAGATGCGCCACTTCTTTCAGGATGGCGGTGACATCTTCTCCTTTGCTTTTAGCATGGCCAATCTGTTTTGATGTGGCATTGCGTTTGGCTTGTAGTGTTTGAGTCTGAGTTTGAATGGTTTTTCGCTCTGCCTCTAACGTATTAAATGCAGCGGCAGGAAAAGTGTACCCGCGTTTAGCAAGGCTGCGGGCAATCGCATCTAAATTAGTGCGTAGTTGCTGAATCTCTAACATGCAAACTCCAAAATAACTATTGATATGCTGGGGATTAATACCTAAATACGTTTTTTTGCTTGTTTGTCCAAGTCGCGTAAATAAGTTAATTTTTCTAAAATCTTTTTTTCTAATCCGCGTGTTGTTGGCTGATAAAAACTTACTTCTGGCATTTCATCTGGAAAATAATTTTCTCCAGCAACATAAGCTTCTGGATAATCATGTGCATAATGATATTCGTGTCCAAAACCCATTTCTTTCATCAATTTAGTGGGTGCATTACGAAGGTGGATGGGAACACGACGTGATTGATCGCCCGTGATAAAAGAGCGTGCCTGATTATATGCTTGATAGGCAGCATTACTCTTGGGTGCGCAGGCTAGATACAATGTTGCTTGAGCCAATGCTAATTCACCTTCTGGACTACCGATGCGTTCATAAGTTTCACAGGCATCTAATGTTATGCGTAAGGCGCGTGGATCGGCTATACCAATATCTTCCACTGCTGTGCGAATTAAGCGCCGTCCGATATAAAGTGGGTCCGCACCGCCATCCAGCATCCGACACATCCAATAAATGGCTGCATCTGGAGAGGATCCACGTATGGATTTATGTAGTGCAGAGATTTGATCATAAAACTCATCGCCCCCTTTATCGAAGCTGCGTTTACTGCGTGACAGTGCATTGCGCACATAATCCGCGCCAACCTCGGAAATTTCTTCAGTTTCCGTTGCATTCTTTATTTGCTCCAATAAATTTAGTAAACGTCTGGCGTCACCATCAGCAAATTCAATCAATAAGTGGCGGGCATTATCAGAAAAATGTAAGCCTTGCAATACCATGTCTTTTGCCCGATTGAATAGCATGGTTAATTCTTCTTCTGATAAAGCAGCTAAAACATAAACCTGCGCGCGCGAGAGCAGTGCACTATTGACCTCAAACGAGGGGTTTTCGGTTGTTGCCCCGACAAATGTTACCAGTCCTTGTTCAACATGCGGTAGAAACGCATCTTGTTGTGATTTATTAAAACGATGTACTTCATCTACAAAAAGAACAGTATGGCGTCCAGTTTGTTGTAATACCATTTGTGCGCGTTGAATTGCCTCTCGAATATCTTTTATTCCAGACAATACTGCGGACAAGGTGATAAATTCAGTATTAAATACTTGCGCCATGATACGCGCCAAGGTGGTCTTGCCTGTGCCAGGTGGACCCCATAGAATCATTGAATGTAGTTTGCCTGATTCGAATGCCAGACGTAAGGGTTTGCCTGCACCCAGCAAATGTGTTTGGCCGATAATATCTTGCAGATTTTTAGGGCGTAATTGCTCTGCAAGCGGTAGCACCGGCTCAAATTCTGTAAACAGATCAGTCACTTATTAAATCTACGCCATCAGGAGGAGAGAATGTAAACAAGTCGGCAGGTAAATCAGGATTTTTTTCTAGACTTGAGAAAGTCAATAATGTGGTTTGACCAAAACTATCGCGCAGTGCCATAATTTTTAGAGCACCTTCTAGAGAGAACCCTAGTTGTATGAGTTCAAAGGAACTTTCCTTATTTTTTGGAATGGCTTCTAGCCATTCCATTTGATCTCTCTGACCAATTTCAACCAATTCAAAGTTGGCTTCGATTGTACTGCTGCCAGCCAGTAATGCAGCCGGGCTGCTGCCAATAGCCAAATCAAGTTGGCGTACGGTGACCTGGTCGAGATCACGATCATAAAACCATACCTGGGTGCCATCACCGACAATTAACTGTTCATAGGGTTTGTCATATGTCCAACGAAATTTACCCGGGCGTTCAAATAGCATGGTGCCACTTGATTCTTGCATGGCACGAGAATTTTTATCAAGTAAAGTTTGTGAAAATATTGCGCGAACAGTGCGTGTTTCTTGAATAAAAATTTTTAGACTGTTTATGGCGGAAGCCTGTGCTAAGACAGGAAAAAAAACGATTAATAAGAAAAAAAGTGAACAACTTAAACGGTTCATAATGTTCCAAAAATAATGGATTGATTATCTGCAAATAAATTACGGATTTGTATAAAGCGAAAGACTGCGTCAGGTAAAGCGGATAAGCTGACGCAGGCTGATCACTTTTTATTTGAACAGTCCCTGCGCTTTAAGTTCGACAGTCTCCTGATCATGCTCTTGGTATTTTTATTCATTACGCGCTGGAACCAGTACTTCTCGATTACCATTGCTTTGCATGGTTGATACAAGCCCTGTGCGCTCCATCTCCTCAATTAAACGCGCAGCACGATTATAGCCGACGCGTAAGTTCCTTTGTACCAGTGAGATTGAGGCACGGCGGGTTTTGACTACCACCGCAACGGCTTCATCGTAGAGCGGATCCATTTCGCCACCTGTTTGTTTGTTTGGGTCACTCAGATTATTAGTGCTGCTTTCTTCTTCGTCTGTGCTGAGGATTTCTTCCACATAGCGTGGTTCACCATGTTCTTTGAGATATTCGACAACCTTATGTACTTCATGATCTGCTACAAAAGCACCATGGACGCGTTGGGGATAACCACTGCCGGGTGGTAGGTAAAGCATGTCACCTTGTCCGAGCAAGGCTTCAGCGCCCATTTGATCAAGAATCGTACGTGAATCAATCTTACTGGATACCTGAAATGCAATTCTAGTGGGAATATTTGCCTTGATCAGGCCCGTAATCACATCTACTGAAGGTCGTTGGGTGGCGAGTAGTAAATGTATGCCAGAAGCCCGTGCTTTTTGTGCCAGCCGGGCAATTAAATGTTCAACTTTTTTTCCAACAACCATCATCAAATCAGCCAGTTCATCAATCACCACAACAATGAGCGGCAATTCTTCCAGTAATTCGGGTGTGTCCGTCGCCTGACTGAGGGGATTAACCAGTGGTTCCTCTGCACTGATTGCTTCACGTACTTTTTGGTTGTAACCATTGAGATTACGTACTCCCAGCGAAGACATTAGCTTATAACGCCGTTCCATTTCTGCAACGCACCAACGTAATGCACTGGCTGCTTCGCGCATATCCACGACAACGGGTGCCAGTAGATGTGGGATGCCTTCATAGACAGATAACTCCAACATTTTTGGATCAACTAGAATCAGACGTACTTGTTCAGGTGTCGCCTTATAGATCAGGCTTAGAATAGTTGCATTGATGGCTACGGATTTGCCAGATCCTGTGGTGCCTGCTACTAGTACATGTGGCATTTTTGCTAGATCAGAGACCACTGGACGTCCGCTAATGTCTTTGCCCAGTGCAATGGTTAATGGTGAAGGAGCATCTGCGTAAGTTTTTGTGCTGAGGATCTCCAGTAACCGCACAACTTGTCGCTTTGGATTAGGGATTTCAAGTCCCATGCAGGTCTTGCCTGGAATCGTTTCAACCACACGGATTCTCGCCACGGATAATGCGCGTGACAGGTCCTTAACCAGATTAATGATCTGGTTTCCCTTTACACCTACAGCAGGTTCGATTTCATAACGTGTGATCACGGGTCCAGGAAAAGCGGCTACTACTTTGACTTCTACGCCGAATTCTTTTAGTTTGCGTTCGATCAGGCGAGAAGTGAATTCAAGCGTATCCTTGGATAAAATTTCTATATCTTTCTGGGGCTCATCCAGTAGATGTAAAGGAGGTAAAGGTGAGTCAGGCAAGTCTGAAAACAAGGGTGTTTGTTTTTCTTTGATGATGCGTTGCGATTTTGGAATATCGGTAGTAGGTAATTCAATATGTAATGGGGGATGTTCTTCGAAACGTTTTTTCTCACTTTCAACCAGTTCATCACGCTTTTGTGATGAAATAATTCCCGCATATTTATCTTTTTGTGTTTGCCAGAGATGCTTGATAAAGAAGAAATAATCTTCAATCTTCTCTCCAATTTTTTCAACGAAGCGTACCCATGATAAGCCGGTAAATTGGCTAAAACCAATTGCAATAAGTATTAACAAGGTTAATGTTGCACCCGTGAAACCGAGTATTTGTGAAAGATTGTTACTGATTGTTTTACCCAGCACGCCACCTGGCATTTGCGGTAATGTCACAGTTATTGTATAGAATCGTAGTGCTTCAAGTCCGCTACTAGCTGTCAATAATAAGATAAAACCAGCTGCAGAGAACAGTAATGAGCGTCTATCAAATATTCCTGCAACATCAATACGACGGTAGCTCCATGATACTGCAGAGATAAAGAATATGACCCACCACCATGCTGAAATGCCAAATAAATATAGTAGTAAATCGGCCAGCCATGCGCCCACGTGTCCTCCAGCGTTCTGTATCTGATCAAGATCTCCACTGTGAGACCAGCCTGGGTCAGTACGCTCATAACTATAAAATATCAGTACGAGATAAAGCGCCGCGCCGACAAGCATCAGCCAGTTGGATTCACGTAATAGCCTTGATGCTCTTGGTGGTAACGGACGGCCAACTGATTTCTTGGCCATTGGTTTATTGATGAAACTCATAGGCGTATCAAAAGGTTTGGGTTTTATCTGGTCTGGTATTTATAGAATTATATAAGAGAATCTATCGGTACGTCCTATTGGTGTTTCGCGTATGCTTTTTTATGATGGTTATCCAAAGATTTTATCTAATAATTTGATATTGCAGAGCTGGGAATCAAGTACGTCAACAATCATTAATCATTGATGGTGTACGAATAATTAATGCGATATAAAATAAGTTAAAACAAACAATAAATAAGTGGACCATTGGATTAATGTGCAGCGTACCAACTACCTAACACTGAAGCTAAAGAAAGTGTCATAGAGATAAAAATGACAGTTTACTTCTGTGTATACAAAATAATGGTCTTATGTATCGCAAGGTGTTAACCAGGACGTGATCGGGATAAGATTGCCGCTATATGTGATTTTTTTTGGTTAGTGATATGTGGCAAGGTTGAAACCTGATTCCTTCCATTTCTTTTTGATGTGAATAAAGCATCCTCAGCGCGTTTACATAGACTTCTTTTGCTATCAGTTGTATTAAGTGTTGCAATACCCATGCTTATGGTTATTTTCTTCTTGTCTTCTTCAATTTCACTGGCAATCCTTTGACGTATGGCTTCACCTACTTGCTTTGCCTCAGCCGTATTTGTTTCAGTAAATAAGATGGCGAATTGATCCCCTTCAAGACGATAAAGAGAGTCTGAAATTCTAATATTATGTTCAATCTCTTGCTTAACTTTCTTGATTAAATCATCTCCATGACCATAACCATAGGCATCGTTAATTGCTTTCAAATGATCGATGTCAATAATGGCTACTGATAGATTCCGATTGTATCTTTTATTCCGAAGCATCTCGCTGTTTAATTCTTGTTCAAATGCCCGTCTATTTTTAGATTGTGTTAAGGGATCTGTCGTTGTTTGGATCATTAAAGCTGAGATACTGGCATCAGCCTGTTTGATTTTAAGAACCATAATAGTTGTGATAACAATCAATGACACAGCAAGGGTTCTATTTATAATAAGGGTTTCCACCAAGTTAGTAGCATTGATGGGTGATAGGTAAAATCCGATTAGTGTAAACAGCAACCCCATTGCAGCAATGATGTATGTACTTAGGCTACTTCTTATCCAAAGGCTGGCAAATACAGCCAGCACATAGGGTGTTCCAGCAGCAATACTCAGAGGTGAAATAAACAACCCCGTGGCAAGACCACGGGGT
>CAXBGL010000087.1:0-11662 GCA_963975255.1 uncultured Nitrosomonas sp.
GTACAATTAGAGAGTTAACAAAAACCAATAGTTAATTGCGACATAGCCATAAAAAAATTGGGTAGCCAACTTTATTTGTAATAAGGTGTTCTAAGGTTATGTAATCAAGAAAAAAACAGTTATTTTATTTTGACCCCATAGCGCCAACAATGAATCCAGTCATCATGCTTGAAGAAGTGAGTATCATTTCTAAATATCATATTGAAGC
Organism: uncultured Nitrosomonas sp.; assembly: GCA_963975255.1. Lineage (GTDB taxonomy): Bacteria > Pseudomonadota > Gammaproteobacteria > Burkholderiales > Nitrosomonadaceae > Nitrosomonas. The sequence continues at coordinate 209 of CAXBGL010000087.1, forward strand.
AATTACAATACCTGAAGGGGATACGTTTGCTCAGCCAGAAATTATATGTAACGACATTACTTGTAAGTTACTGAATAGTCGATGATTTTCTGGATACCTTTTCGTTTGAGCAAGCTGTATCAGTTGACTCCTCCAATTGGCGACAATATGCCATTTCGAATTCTGTCGGCAGAATATTTCCTGTTACCTCAAGTTAACAGCAATTGTTGAACCAGTCGACCCACGCCAGGGTTGCAACTCCACTTCATTGATATTAGGCAATGGACCTCGATTACGCATTACTTCTGTCTTTAATGGGGCAACCCACTGTGCCACTAGAGCAGAACCAGGGCTCTGGTCACGAATTGCAAATCACACGAAGATGGCAAACCAGGATGGAATAAAAATTAATGTAACAACCTGCCAGTATGTTAAATAGAACCAATAGTTAAAATCCATACCGAATCGCTAAATAAATATTACTGTTGTCCCTGAATTGACCGAAAAAAGTGTGGTCATTTTTACCGCTAAAAATATTGCCCCCTACTTCTGTCATCCAGTGGTCATTTACGCGAAAGTTAACCTTCGGGCGCAAATAAAAATCCGCATCCGAAGGTGAATAATAGCTAAATACCGACCAGGTTACATTTTGACTATGCGTTAGCAGTGTCAATCTGGCGGTTAATAAATGTCGATTCTCATCACGTGCTGGCAACCCTACGGGCAAAGTATGCAAGTAACCTTTATGGTCGAGCATATGTTCTAGGTAATACTGTGTACCCAGTGTTAGATTTTTGGCGATTTCCTGTTCATAACCGACCAGCACGCGAAACTCGCTGTTATTCACAAAGGGGTTACTCCCTTTGCTATCATCGTGTGAATCATAGTAGCCCAGTTCAATATTCCCGATACCCTTCCCCACTGGGCCACGAATACTACTACCTATCACTCGTAACTTTGGAAATAATGCGAGACCGTTGGTTGGATTAAAACCACCGGGGCTTTTCCAATGACCGTTATAGAAATAAGCGGCGACTTCATATACGCCTAAGTTGCGATATAGCCGTAAGGCCAATTCACTATCTTTGGGTTTGTTGGTGCGAACAATTGCATGACGCCCTGCAATACCTCCCATGTTTGTAGCGAAAAATGAGATGCGACGACCATCGATAAATCGATCCGAATCAAACTCCGGTGTGTAGATGATATCAAGATTACCCCAGTCACTAAAGAATGATGCCTTGACTGCATCCGATGGCGCTTTTAAATATTCTTCGTTACGACCAATAAAGAAAGCATTCCAATCTTTGGGAAATAGGTCATTGATGAACAACAGATCGCCAGTACCCCATGTGAGTATATGTCTACCCGCTTTGATGTCCATAAAATCAATCGGTGAAAAGGTTAGATTTGCACTACGCAGATCAATCCAACCACGTCCTGCATTCAGATTGATTTTATGGTTATCAGCAACCTGGTCATAGATCAGATCTGTTGTCAGATTGAACGATACGGATTGAAAATTTTTGTCTAGCTCTAATTGCAAGCGAGTTTCGGCAATAGATGTACCACGTTCATGTGCATCATTAACCACTCGTGTGCCGCCACGTGCTTCCCAAAAACCCGATACTGCAAATGGTAATTTTATATCTGTCCAGGAATTCTTTGAGGAATCAGTATGATTTTCCGCAGTTGCATTTTCTAAAAGCACTGGTGTTTCAGCACTATCCAACCCGCTTGGTAAAGCAGGCGCGTCATCCTGATCTTCTGACAACAAGGGTTTCTTAATTGTAAGGCCAGCGGGTAGGTCTGGCTCGTTGTTACCGCCTAGTCCAGCAGGTAAAGCGGGCTCATCCGCCTTGACTTGTAATATAACCATCCAACAACATATAAACAGAATGACAGAAGATTTCATTAACGCAGAAATTTTCTTGGGGGCTTACGCAGATAACGTTCGCTAAAGATATTATCCGGCAACCCGATATCGTATTCCACCGCACTGTATTCCATCAATGTTTTACTGCCAGTTTTTAAGTTTTTCATGCTGGCTTTGGTAACGGTTACATGTCCTTGAATGGTATCAACCTTCAGTGCTGTGGCAACGCGAAACTTACTACCTTGCGCATCATAATACTCAACTTGCACCGGGATGAACGTGTCCTTATGGATAAACATTTTATAGTAATCGAATTCTACCGATGACGGATTATTCGGCGTGTTTTTGATTACATAATAATTATCTGTCGTTTTGACTAATTCGTGGCTATCTTCATCAATATCTCGACCCGATACATCCTCGTAATAGAAATCAGAACCTACGAAACTGGTACGCTTGTCTGATGCAGCAATACGTTTCACCAGATCCAGCGCAGGTAAATACAACCAGCGTTCATCATCGGAATCCAATTTCTTCCAGACCAAAAAGCCCATTTTGTTGACATCGGCAGGACGCGTGAAATATACGTAGAATTTTTGTTCCCCTCTATAAGCACCCGCTGCCAGCGCATCTGTCTCTGGCACATCCTTGCGCAAAATAATCATGCGTCGATTACGAACTCGTCCCTGATTATCCGTTATCGTCATTTCTACCTGAGCACGCCCATCCTGACCTGCGTAATAAGAAGCCCTATTGGCGCGATGCACAATATCATCGACAGATAGTGATTGCGCAATAGCCTGCCCACTTGCTAATACAAAACACATGGCGATCAAATTTAATAGTTTGTACTTCATGTTATTACCTCCACCCAACTGATTAATAATCATTTAATACTAGCCAGACACATTTATAAACTTCCTCCACCGGCGGCTATATCTCTACCCACTATCTGAAAAGCCATTTCTCCAGTATTCGGATCGTTGCTGGCAAGATTAATAACGAAGCAATACCAGCACAGACGATAATCGCGGCTATAAACACACCCACCGTTTTATAGGGAATAAGCGGTGCCGCCAGTAAAGGTAAAAAACCTGCGCCAAGAATAATTGTATTGCGGGTAATCGCACGCGCCGGTTCGCCAAACATTTCTGAAATGGTCTCCTGCCATGAGGCATGATTTTTACGTGCTTCACGGGTACGTGCCAGAAAATGGATTGCATAATCCACCGCCAAACCCAGACTCAATGAACTGAGCACGGCCACCGGCATATCATAGTTTTTGCCAATAAATCCGATAATGCCGTAGATTAGACCAACCGTAACTGTTAACGGGATCATAGCTAATAGTCCCCACAATAGTGAACGAAACAAGAACACCATCATCAGCAAAACAATCAAGAAACTACCTGCAAATGCCTCTAACATTCCTGACACCATTTTGTCTTGCCACACGGTATTGATATAAGTTAAACCAAACCAATGTGGCTTTAACTTCAATGGTGGCGGGTTATCAGCAACATATGTTTCAACAGAGTTGATAACCACTTCCATATCCTGATTATCACCACTGGTCAGTTGCAACCAAAGCACCGCTTTACGGTAGTCTGGTGTAACAAAATGCCAAAGATCCTGTGGACGATGACTGTTCTGATAAGTAATGAGCGTTTGTGCCACGGCACTGGCCGTATCCGGAATGCGGAACGCCTCATCCTCACCAAGCAACAACGCTCTATGCACCGTTTTGACCACATCCACGACAGAATTAGATTTACCAACAATGTCGGTCTCAAGCAGGTGTCGTTGCAACTTATCCAGATAATTCAGAACTTCCGGTTGCTTGAAGATCTCGTCACGCTGGCGTTCCTCATCCAAAAACAACAACACATCATCCCAAGCGTCATACTCATCATCGGGAACGGTATCCAGCGAGTTTTGTGCCATCAAGATCAGCGTAGACAGTAGTTTATCTTTGGACGTAGCTGACGGAAATTCGGATTCAATTTTGCTGATAACCTGATCAACCACTTTCTCGACATATAGAGACGCATTGTCTACAGATTGTGTCTTACGTGCTTGTAGTCTTTGTTTTAAAAATTGAGCATACTCAGTGACAGGCATTTTATTGGATGATTGTTCAAATTGCAGATAAGCCATATAAGTACCGCCAAAGTGTTCATTCAACACCTTGTCAGCAACGCGTATGGGATGCGTGGCAGTAAACCACTTTATTGGATTGTCGTTAATCTGTATCAGGCTGATGCCCCAGGCGGCAATAAGCACAAGAACAAACGTACCTGAAATGACTTTGCGTGAATGGTTATATGTCCATGCGCCAATCTGATGGAGCGACCTACCCATTGGCGTTGAGTCTTCCGCATTACTGGAAGCATGTCCGAAATTTGCTAGCTTATGTTCTGGGATCAACATAATAAAAGCGGGTATAAAGATAATGGTCCATAGCCAAGCCAAGAAGACACCAATCGCAATGAAGATGCCAAATACCTGTACCGGCGGAATGGGCGTTATCGCCAATGAAGCGAAACCAGCAATGGTTGTTAGTGTGGTAAATAGCATGGGTTGGAACAAGCGTTTCATTACCTGTTCTATTGTGCGTCGACGGTCCTTAATTTGCGGATAGCGATCAAAAAACTCCGAGAGGATGTGCACCGAATCCAACACCGCAATAGGCATGATAAAAATGGGAATCATTGAACTCATGATATGCACGGTATTGCCGGAAATAATCAGCAAAGCCATGGTGGATATGGAACAAACCACAGCCAAAATCATAGGTGAGATGATTAAGATAAAATTTCGAAAAAACCACCAGAGTAAAAAAAAGATAACCAACATGGCCATCGGTGCCGATACAGCCATTTGGACAAACATCTCAACGCCAAAAGTGTCTTCCGCCACTGGCAAACCCGTAATAAAAACTTGATCATCAGACCCTTCCCAGTCTGCGACATATTCTAATAACGCTTTTCTGACTTCATAGGAAATGTCCTTGCTGGTCAGTGGCAAATATAATGCAATCGCCTTGCCGTCACCACTGATCAAGGTATCATGCAAAAAAGGAATTCTAGAAGCTCGATCACGAATAACGATGGCTTCTTCTTCACTGGTCGGGGGTTGTGGCATCAACCAGCTAAAACTAACAGCACCCAAGCCGCTTTGTTCGATATTATCGACCATGGATGGGGCGATCATGTCGACTTCAATGACACCCTCCCATTCCTTAAAATTCTGAGAATCCGACCAGTTTAGCTGCCGAGAAAATTCTGTTAATTTGAAAATACGCGCAAGTGAAGCAGTATTGAATACGCCATGCGGGTGCTTATCGTTGACGATTCCAACAACAACCATGTCATGCAATGAGAATTCTTTCTTTGCACGATTATGGAAAATGCGCGTCGGCTCCGTTTCAGACAACATGTTTTCTGGATCGGTATCTATTTTAAGACTCTGCAAAACAGGGAAATGCTGAGGCCAGAGACTGGGCAGTGTTGCGAGTACAGTAAGCAACAGAGTCGATACCACTACCATCCAAATGATGATGCGAGGACTATCCAGAGAAAAGGAAATAATCTTATTAGCAAATTTTCTATGCATCTATAATAATCCCGATTTAAATTTACAAAAAACCCTTGACATAATATTATAATATTATAATATAAGAATCAATTAATATGAATATAGCCGATATGCAACAAAATGCCGAATCGGCATCACAACTATTAAAAACGCTGGCAAATCCGAATCGTTTGATGGTGCTGTGCAATATTGTTAAGCAGGAACGTACAGTGGGTGAACTGGAAAAGCTGGTTGGTCTGAGTCAGTCAGCGCTGTCACAACATTTGTCACGCTTGCGCTATGAAGGCATCGTAGCGTGCAGGCGTAAGGGAAAAAGTGCCTATTATTCCTTGAAGGATGAACGCGTACGCCGTGTACTTGAGGTACTGTATGGCATCTACTGCGAACCGAAAAACGAATAATTGATCTAAATGTAAGCGAGAAGGGGGAAGGAATAATGGCAAAAATTATTATTATGGGCGGTGGTATTGGTGGTGTGTCCATGGCATACGAAATGCGCTGCCTCGCACGCAATGAGGATGAAATTTTGCTAGTCTCAGATAGTGAGACTTTTCATTTTGTACCCTCCAATCCATGGGTTGCTGTCGGCTGGCGCAAACCAACCGATATTAAGGTTGAACTTGCGTCCTATCTGAATAAAAAAAATATTGCCTTTAACGCTGCTGGAGTCAAACGGGTACACCCAGAGGAAAACCGTTTGGAACTATTTGATGGGACCAACTTGGTCTATGATTATTTAGTCATTGCTACAGGGCCACGGCTCGCATTTGAAGAAGTTCAAGGATTGGGACCAGAAGGCCATACACAATCCATTTGTCATGTCGATCACGCTAATACTGCAGCGACAGCCTGGAACAAATTTATTCAAAATCCAGGTCCTATTGTAGTGGGCGCCGTTCAGGGTGCATCCTGTTATGGGCCGGCTTATGAATTTGCACTCATTATGGACGCAGATCTGCGCAAACAGCGCTTAAGAGACCAAGTACCCATGACCTATATTACACCTGAGCCCTATATTGGACATATGGGACTGGGTGGCGTGGGTGACTCCAAAACAGTACTGGAAAGTTTACTGCGTGAACACCATATTAAATGGATTACCAATGCCAAAGTAGAAAAAGTTGAAGATGGCATGATGCACGTTCTTGAGCACAATAAGGATGGTTCTGAAAAACAACGTCACGAACTTCCTTTTAATTACTCAATGATGTTACCGGCTTTCACTGGTATCGAAGCAGTTTGTAATATCGATGGTCTGGTTAATCCACGTGGATTTATTAACACCGACAAATATCAACGTAATCCAAAATATGAAAATATTTATGCTGTTGGAGTATGCATTGCAATTGCGCCACTTGAGAAAACGCCTTTACCGGTTGGCGTTCCGAAGACTGGCTACATGATCGAATCAATGGTGACTGCAGCAGCCCACAATATTCGTGACGCTATCAATGGTACAGCACCTTCTACAGAAGCCACATGGAATGCAATCTGTCTAGCGGACATGGGTGACACAGGCGTTGCCTTTGTGGCCATTCCACAAATACCGCCACGAAATATTACCTGGACAAAATCCGGAAAATGGGTGCATCTCGCTAAGATAGCTTATGAAAAATATTTTTTGTATAAAGTTAGAAAAGGAACAACAGAGCCCATCTTTGAGCATTACATTTTAAAGGCACTCGGTATTCATAAACTCAAATAGACTACAGGAGACAATAATCATGAATATTGATCATATGGTAATGGCATTTGCTGGCAGCATGATTCTTGTAAGCCTGCTGTTGTCACAGTTCCATTCTATGTATTGGTTATGGTTAACAACCAGTGTCGGCGCAAATCTCTTGCAGGCATCTTTCAGTGGCTTCTGTCCACTGGCAACGTTTTTGAGAAAGTTAGGATTAGAACCGGGCATTGCCTTCAATTAACTCTAGAAGTTGTGGTTATCAAATAAGAGCTAACACCAACGCATGCTGAAAATTCTGAGAGACTATCCTGCGTCATTGCTACACAGCGAAATTGGAATATTAAGCGGGTTAATTTTTGCAGGTTCTAGATTTTTAGGTAACGGAAAACACCATGTTTAAGAAACTAAATATCCTTATAGTATCAACGTCATTTAGCTTGGTTTTCACTGGCCCTGTAGCTGCTGAAAAAGCTGAGGAAGATTTCTTCACTTGGACAGGCATCACCATTTCAGGTGATTTGCCTACGACTAACCCCAACCTGAAGAATTTTAAATATACACTTACGGCACAAGGACGTTTTGGCGATGATTCTTCACGATTCTCCCAAGCACTGATACGCCCAGGAATAGGTTATGCCATCAATAAAAAAACCACCATTTGGTTAGGTTATGATTGGCTTCCGACTAGTCGCCCATATGCGCTGAAAAGTCCATTCAATGAACACAGGATCTGGCAGCAGTTATTGTTAGAAGATAAATACTCATTCGGCACAGCAATCAGTCGCACTCGCTTTGAGCAACGGTTCTTTGATATTCCTGGCAGTACGGATATCTCCCACCGATACCGACAAATGTTTAAATTATCAATACCCGTACCCTTTGCGTCACCTAATGTTAGTTTTGTCGTATGGGACGAAGTATTTGTTAACCTGCAGAATGCTTTGGATGCAGGTGTTAGAAGTGGTTTTGATCAAAACTGGGGATTCGTAGGCATTGGCTATCGTTTTAACAAACATACTGTCGTTGAAACGGGTTATCAAAATCAATATATTAACAGGCCGCACAGTCCTCGTAAAAATCAAATGAATCATATTCTATCGATTAATCTATTTTTAAATTTCTAGCTGAGATGATAGAGCAACCGTGTAATAGAAAATATTTGCTTCCTTCCGCAGTATCAAGAATGATGAAAGACTGATGCCAATCAAACACCACCTGCTCAGCAGGGAGCATGATAGAAACTCACATGAGGGTTATTACACATATGAGAAATATTTCTATTTAGTTTAACTGTTGTACTTATTATTTAAATATTTTGGAGAAATATCATGATTAATAAAAAATCCATAATTTCCACTGCTGTAGTTTCAGCATTCATTATTACTATCTATACAATACCAACAGTCTCTGCGACTGAAAGCACCTTTACCCCAAAAACCCTTAACAAAGGCTTTATGCTAGCGCAAACGCAAGCTCATGATCATAGCGAAGACAAAGGACATAAAAGTAAACACAAACAGGGAAAGAGCCATAAAGGTAGCCATAGTGGAAACAAACATGGAAAAAATCATAGCTACGCGCACATGATCATTTCTCATGCAGATGCGCTGGCGCTTACTGACGTACAACTGGGAAAAATTGTTCGCTTACATTTAATAGGTACTCAAAAACACCAAAATACCAAACAAAAAATGCGAAAAAACATGATGACACTTCATAAAATAAGTATGAAGCCTGACACGGATGATGCAACGCTACGTCAGCTAAGCAATGAACACACAGATGTTTTCAATGCAATGATTGAACAACATATTAGTGAACGTAAAGCAGTCCATAATATCCTAACACCTGATCAAATTGACAAACTCAAAACGATGAAAATGAATCATGGCATGCATGGTGATAATAATCAGAAGAGTAAACATAATCACCATTAAATAAATCCCAGCGACATTCGTTCTCCCACTCCAGAGAGCGGGAGAATTGAAATGGTCTTGATGTTACAGATTACTAATTATCGGAAGTCCTACTTTGTCAGATCATGTAAGGCTGCAGCACGTTTTCCGCTACCAAAAAAGATAAAGTTAATAATGGAAACAAGTAAAAGTAGCACTGTCTTGAACTGAGTCAATCTACATAGATATAAATAAAGATCAACTATTGTAATACTTACACTCAGCACCCGGTAGTATACTGAAAAAGAATATAAAACTTGATGTTTTTGTAATCTCAGCCTCACAAATAAATTGCTACAGAACAGGAGGACAGTCATGCCACGCATTGATTATAAAAGAAGACAATTCTTGCAATATGCCGCATTGAGCACAATGACCGCAACACTACCCGGCATTGTACTGGCTGAAGGTCAGAAAATTAACAATAAGCCCAACCATTCATTCAAGGCTGACATTGAAATAGCATTGACCGCAAAAATTGCAGAAGTGTCCATCCTGCCAGGTGCCCCTACCCAAGTTTTCAAATACCACGGGCATTTACTCAAAGGGCCAAGTACCACCTTAAAAGATATGCCCGGTTATTTAGGTCCCATTCTGAATTTCAAACAGGGTCAGAAAGTCCGCATATACTTCTACAACCAATTGCCTGAACCATGCATCACCCACTGGCACGGTATGCATGTCCCGCAGAAAATGGATGGTCATCCCATGTATGCGATATCTCGTGGAGAACAATACGTTTATGAGTTTGAAGTAAAGAACCCTGCCGGAACAAATTGGTATCATTCCCATGCACATGAAATGACAGCATCACAGGTCTATCAAGGCCTAGCAGGACTCATCACCATCACCGACGAAGCAGAACAAAAACTCAGGTTGCCCAGTGGCGAATATGACATTCCAATCGCCATTCAAGATCGGCGCTTCACTTCTGGTAATCAATTGCAGTATACCCATGGTATGCGCGAACAGATGATGGGGTTTCTTGGTGACGTCATTTTGGTTAATGGCCAAGCAAACAGCACTATCTCTGTAAAAACGCGCGCTTATCGCCTACGTGTGTTCAATGGGTCTAATTCCAGAATTTATAAGCTGGGTTGGGAAGATGGCACGCCATTGACAGCAATTGGTACAGACGGTGGGTTACTGGAAAAACCCGAAACCTTTCCATACATCATGCTGGCACCGGCTGAACGCGTTGAATTATGGATCGATTTTAGTGGCCGCAAACCTGGATCTGAACTTGCACTACAAAGTCTGGCATATCAAATTGATATGCCAGATATGGGTCATATGCGCCATGGCATGAGTGGAATGCGCCACGGTATGATGGACGGGATGCACCATGATTCACATGATATGGATTCTGATATAGAAGGAATGGGCAATAGAATGGGAGGTATGGGCATGATGGCAGGTGGTTTAGTCCAAGGTAAGCTTCTGCCAATCGTCAAGTTTCATATCGCCGAACAAGTCAGCGACTCACCCAAACTACCCAGAAAACTTGTCCCTATACGTCGTTTAACCAACAAAGATATATCTAATCCCGGTAAAGTCATTCCTATTACCTTGGGTATGCGCCATATGTCGCCCCATTTAAATGGCGAGTCTTTTGAAATGCAAGGCTATACAGAACTGGAAAAAATACCGCTCAATACAATTCAGAGAATCAGGATATCCCACGGTAATCAAGCTATGGGAGGTGGTATGGGCATGATGATGTCTATACCACATCCTATTCATCTTCATGGCCAACAATTTCAAATTTTATCGCGTAGGCAAAACGATCCGGACAGTAACTATGCCACGATTAAGGATGGCTTTATCCATAATGGTTGGAAAGATACTGTCCTGGTTATGCCAGGTGAAGAAATTGAAATTCTCAAACCATTTGAAGATTACACCGGCCTGTTTCTCTACCACTGCCACAACCTGGAGCATGAAGACATGGGAATGATGCGCAATTTTTATGTTAGTTAATTAGTAACAACCAATGCCAGGTTAATCACCTCATATGAATGCAACATATTTCGTCTCTACCGGATTCAATTCACCACCCCTGCCAGGCTGGTTAAAAACCAGCGGCTTAAAGAGCGGATTAATACCCCACTGCTTACGGCGAGATGCTTTATTCCAGAGTACTCTGGGTTGATATAAACATGCTTTTTAGAAACTAATTATGTGATAATTTTATTGTAACAACTAACATAGATTGCACTGGCAAGCACTTAACCTCTAGCCTACCAACTACTGAGTTTCAAAAATGTTGCACGATATGAATAATAAGATGTTTCAATACGTACAAAATATCACTACTGTCCCGTTAACATCTAATAGAGGCGGCCTGATTCAGCTTAAAT
>CAXBGL010000088.1:0-11659 GCA_963975255.1 uncultured Nitrosomonas sp.
AAGCCATCACCCGCCTAAACTTCTCTGCGCGTGCCTATCATCGTATTCTAAAAGTGGCACGCACGATTGCTGACTTATCTGGAAATGATGCTATTAACCGGAATCATATTGCTGAAGCGGTTCAGTATCTCAGGTTGGGTGAAAATTAACAAATAAATTAAGTCGTATGTCCCTAAAACATCGTGGAATTTCATTTCCTATATCTACTGACCTTTCTCGTATTCCACCTAATACTTGTCTTGTTTTGTGCCGGTAGTTACTTTAAACTTAAAAAGCCATACTCCATATCCGTCTCGGAGGCGAAACTTATGGGAAAATTCCCTGAAATATTTATCAGTCATGCAACAGAAGATCAGTCTATTGCCCGCCCTCATAACTAGACCTTACTCATAGTGATCGCTGCTCACAGTACACCAGCCGTTTTATCGGAAGTTACTTGCAGGGCATGGCATCCGTGCTTCAATGGGTAGTGTTGGGATAACGCAGTCGTTGAACGCTTCTTCCGCAGTTTGAAGTACGATTTGATTTTCAAAGTAACTCAGCCTACACGAGAACATATGAAGCAAGATGTGGCGGATTATATCTGCTACTACATCAATGACCGGTTACACACAGCTAATAATGGGATGTCTCGGGTGAATTATGAAATGTCTCAAATCAAAGTGTCCGGTTCGACTTGACCAAAACAATACCCTGAAGTTAAACAATCCATACTTGATTTAACTCCCTTCAGTTACCATGGAACAATTTGACCATCAAAAGCAAAAAATTTTCCAGAATCAGCCAGTGTAAGGTTACTCAAGACGCTTCGCATACCCGTTACACTCTGCTCTGTAGAAATCAATCCGTTGGGTCCGCCCATGTCTGTTCTAACCCATCCTGGGTGCAGTAGAATCGCCGTGACGTTAGATGCTTTCAGATCAATCGCCAGACTCTTTACAACTATATTCACAGCCGATTTACTCGATCGATAAACATAACTGCCACCGCGGCTATTGTCTGCGACACTGCCCATTTTACTGGTAATGGCAACGATTGTTTTCATTCCACTTCGAGTAACTTGCCGCATAAACAATTCAGCCATTTTGAGTGGCGCCATGGTATTAATCTGAAATGCACATGCCCATGCATCATAGTTAGTGTTACCAAAACTATCGGTACGTGCTGATGGATAAATGCCCGCATTATTTATCAGCAAGTCAATTGATTCACTGATTAGCATTTCCGACAACTGCTCAATCTGCTGATGATTGGCAACATCTAGTGCATGAACGACAATGGTTTTGGAATACTGTGTTGCCAAGCTATTCAGTGCATCAGCTTTCTTTGGATCACGACTACAGGCTAAAACACGCCACCCATCCATTGCATATTGTCGTACAAACTCTAGTCCAATGCCGCGATTAGCACCTGTAATTAAAACAGTCTTCATATCAATGCTTTTAACCAATCAAGTCCAGGTGCCATTACCTTTCATGTATCCACTGCAACAAAGAATCCATAGCCCCTCGAGCACGACTTGCCTTGGGGTGATTTACAAAGAAAACCACGATGAAACGTTGTCCAGATTTATTTAGCATATACCCAGCCAGTGCTATCACTGCATGCAAGCTTCCCGTTTTCATGTGGGCAAGACCACTTACCGGGGTTCCTTTAAGCCGATTTCTCATCGTACCATCAATTGCTGCAATGGGCAGAGAAGAAATAAACTCGGGCATAACAGGACTTTGGAAGGCTGCCTGTAAAAGACTTCCCATATGACTCGCACTAATACGTTCTCTACGTGACAAACCTGACCCATTCTCGATAACCAATTCGGGAAAATCCATCTGTCTAGAAAGCAGCCATTGCCTCATCGCCCAATTTGATTTTGCAAGTGTAGCAGGCGAATTATTGAGAGTGGACGTGGTTGCTGTACCCAAAGTCAAATACAGTTGCCGTGCTGCAATATTATTACTGAATTTATTGATGCCACGAATAATCACAGCCAATGGTGGAGATTGATAGACTTTTAGTGGCGCAATTCCTTTAGGTGCTTCACCAATACGCACATCACCCTGAAATATGCCACCCTGCTGCGTCCACAGTCGATTAAATAAATCTCGGGTATAAGATGAGCTGTCATGCAAACCAAGTAAGTAGGTTCTTTTGCCGCAATGAACCGAATAACTGCCATTCAGTACAACCGACATACTGCGCTCTTCACCTTTTCCAACATTAATGCTCACATCCAGTAAGCTACGCCAATCTCCACATCCACGGCGTGTTAGTTTCAAGTTATTAATAAGTTGCAGTGACTCTGGTAACGGATCCGCAACAACCCGTACAATGTTATTTTTTGGCTGCGGCATGAAGTGTAACGCGGAGGTTCGATAATTGATCAGTAAGGCTTCAGGAAGGATATTATAAGTGCGAAAGGGTTGGCCATCAAAGGCACCGGGATCCCCCTTTGGCAGATCATAGTGCGATTGATCCAGCACCAGATTTCCGGTAATTTCGCGCAGCCCAGTTTGACGCAAGTGATGAATTAATAACCAGAAATTTTCTAAATCTAGCTTGGGGTCACCATAACCCTTGATAACTAAATCACCCTGTAAAATGTCCGCATCTATATTGCCATTTGCATACAGTATGGTTTGCCAGGTATACGCTGGTCCAAGTATTTCTAGCCCGGCAAAAGTGGTAACCAGTTTCATTACTGAGGCTGGATTCATTGCTGTATCAGCATTGACAGCTAAAATAGGCTTGTTGGCACCCACCTCACTGATATAAATACCCACCGCAGATTCTGGAATGCCTACCCGTTTCAGTTTCTGTTGAACGACAGGAGGCAATCCGTTTGATAATACGGGTACTGCAATCACAAGCAGTGCAAGAAAAAGAACAGAGCCAACTCTAAATGGGAGCATATTTAAAGTAATCAGTATCTAAATCATTGTTTTCCACCGCACAAAGAAAAACCATCATCCCAACCCATTCGGTACTGTCCATCGTATGTATAACGGTCATTATCTTTGTACCCATAGGACGTTTTCTTAGCGGTTTCACAACCATCAATATAACCTTCCTTAGTCGCGCGTGGGTAGCCCGAAAGATTATAGGTTGGGCGCGTGCTGGGAGGAAGCGGCCCTGATGGTCGTTTTACCTCCTCTGGAGGGTGCTGTACAGGTTCTAGTGTGGTGCAACTTGCCAATGTTAATAGCACAAATATGGTCGTAATAAACCCTAACAAACGCATCAAGATCTCCTGTGACGGTTAAATTGTAATACTTCAAGAATATTTATTCGATTTAGCGCAACACTGATTTTAATAACTTACCCATCTCAGCTGGATTACGTGTAATTTTAATGCCACACTCTTCCATGGTAGCAATCTTTTCCTGTGCGGTGCCTTTACCGCCAGAGATAATGGCACCAGCATGTCCCATCCGCTTCCCAGGCGGTGCCGTCACCCCAGCAATGAAACCGACCACTGGTTTCTCCATATTACCTTTAACCCAACGCGCACAGTCTTCCTCGTCAGAACCTCCAATTTCTCCCACCATTAGCACTGCATCGGTTTCATCATCTTCGTTGAATAGCTTCAAGACATCAAGATGCTTTAACCCATTAACTGGATCGCCCCCAATACCAATACATGTTGATTGCCCAAGTCCTTGTTCCATAAGTTGCGCGACGGCTTCGTAAGTCAGCGTACCTGAACGAGAAACCACACCAATACGACCTTTCTTATGAATATAGCCCGGCATAATGCCAATTTTTATTTCATCAGGAGTGATAACACCTGGGCAATTTGGGCCAATTAATTGTGTTTTTTGTCCCTGCATTTTATAGCGCGTACGCAACATATCACGCACAGGAATCCCTTCAGTGATACAAATCACCAAATCTAGGTCGGCATCCACCGCTTCATCAATTGCTGCGGCAGCAAAAGGTGGCGGCACATAAATGACCGAAACAGTTGCACCCGTCGCTTGTTTAGCTTCCTTGACGGTGGCATAAATTGGAATACCTTCAAAACTTTCACCGGGTTTCTTTGGGTTAACACCCGCGACAAAACAATCCATTCCATTTGCATACTCACGACACATTCGAGTATGGAACTGCCCTGTTTTTCCGGTAATACCCTGAGTCATGATCCGGCTGTTCTGATTGATGAGGATCGACATAACGGTTTCTACTCCTTTCCTTCAGCTTGAAGATACGGGTGCGTAATACAAGATAATAAGTAAAATAAATTACACCTGATTTTTAGATAATTACAAACAGAATACTGCCAAGTATTAGTACTTCTTCAACATTAACTTGATGAAGTACCCGTTGCTGCCGCTACAGCCTTTTTAGCAGCATCGGCCATATTATCTGCGGAAATAATCGTCAGGCCAGACTCAGCCAAGATTTTTTTGCCTAAATTCACATTAGTTCCTTCAAGGCGAACGATTAACGGCACCGCTAATTTTACTTGTCGTGCAGCCATCACCACTCCCTCAGCAACTACATCGCACTTCATAATGCCACCAAATATATTAACTAGAATAGCTTGTAGCTTAGGATTACGCAGCATCAGCTTGAACGCTTCTGTTACTTTCTCAGCAGTCGCGCCGCCACCTACATCAAGAAAATTAGCAGGATTTCCACCATATAATTTAATGATGTCCATGGTTGCCATTGCTAAACCCGCACCATTAACGAGACACCCGATGTTGCCATCTAATGGAATATAAGACAAATCATGTTCGGATGCTTCGATCTCAATTGGATCTTCCTCTTCTAAATCACGTAACGCTGCTATATCTGGTTGACGAAACAGTGCATTGTCATCAAAATTCATTTTTGCGTCGAGTGCAATAACATGGTTATCCCTAGTTAGTGTCAACGGATTGATTTCAACCAATGATGCATCGGTATCATCAAAAGCTCGGTATAAACCCTGCAACAATGTTCTGGCTTCGCTCAAGCAAACTTCAGGGATACCAATTTTTCTAGATATCTCATCAGCATCACGGCTACTAAGACCTTCTTCCGGATCAATCAGTACCTTATGAATTTTCTCGGGCATACTGGCGGCAACCTGCTCGATTTCCATACCACCCTCTGAGCTAGCCATCATACAAACACGTTGACTGCTTCGGTCCACTACCATGCCCAGATAATATTCTTTTAAGATATCGACACCTTGCTCAATAAAAATACGGTGCACCACTTGTCCTTCTGCTCCAGTCTGAGGCGTGATCAGTGACATGCCTAGAATTTCTCCTGCAAGCTGGCGTACTTCGCTCAGTGATTTTGCAATTTTTACACCACCACCCTTGCCGCGCCCACCCGCATATATCTGTGCTTTCACCACCCACAAATTGCCACCTAATTTTTTAGCAGCAGCCACAGCTCCTTCAGTACTGAAACAGGCAACCCCTTGTGGTGTCACGACACCAAATCTACGCAAAATTTCTTTTGCTTGATACTCATGAATTTTCATGTTCGCACCGCCTCCCAGAATTGCCTGTAGGTCATCGTGTTATTAACAAAATACCTTAATTAGTCGAACTAAAATGTTCTGTAAAGATTGATTAAAAATTTCCGGTACTGCTTTTATATAGTGTAATCTAAGATATGCTATTTACAATAGCCATGCTACATCCATTACATAATAAAATACTGCTGATACTTCGTTGATGCAGAAATCATCATCTTCGCTCCAGATAATTAAGTGAATCCATAATCTCAACAGATAACTTATTGATTGCCAACTTCAGTTTTTCTACTGTGTGCAAATAACCGTTTCGTGTTAAATTAATTGAAATGTTAAATGGTTTATCTATTTTGAGGAGACTATCTCTGGTATAAAACCAATAACGACCAGTGGCGACAACTTGTGCACTGTTTGTTGCATGAAATTTTTCAAATTCTAATCTTAGGTAAAAATCTACATTTTGTTTCCACGGCTCAAGCTTCCTGCCAAATTGATAATAATCACTTTTTTTATTTAATACTTGCACCAATAACTTAGCAATGCCCTCATCCAAGGGTTCTGCCCAACGGTGGTAGTTGGCCGTATAAATTTCGTGTGCATCAATTTGCATCACCAACCCATCTTGTTGCAAGAACTTTGCCAAATGAATGGGGCCAACAGCAACACGTGGCCTATCTACTTCGACACGATCAACAGTACCCAACAATTGATAGTCTGCATCTAGATTCAAGCTGTAGTACTTCACCCGTTCACTGGAAGAAGCACAAGCAAACAATAGCGAAACAATAAAAACGGAAAATAGATTCTTGATCATTCTCATTGTTCTGCTCCCTTAGGCTCAAGATCCTTTTGCTTTTGATTACTAAAAATCAGACTGTCGGGTTTTTGATTGAGCTGTGTCAGCAATGGTTCCAGCTCGGCAAGCGCTTCTTTCATAACTCGCAAGGTACTCTGCAATTCTTCATGCGTTAATGACCCTTCAGAAAAATCAGCCGTTAGTTGTTTGAAATTTTCTAGCGAACTTTGAATACTACCGACTAAATTTTGGTCTGATGACTGTTTAAGTAAAATTTCCAATTGATCTGTTGTATTCTGGAATTCTATTAAAGTTGCGGTTATCTGTTGTAAGGCTGTATTTGCACTATTCACTACAGGTGCCAAAGGTAGATCATTAAGCTTATCCATCACCTTACTCGCCTTACTGATAATAAGTTCTAGTTGACTTTCGATCGTCGGAATCACCACGTAACTGCTAAATGTTTCCAGCTTATGAGTTGCACTTTTTTTATATTCCAATTCAATATACTTACTTCCAGTCAGATAATTTCCAGTTACAAGGCCACCCCTTAATCCTTTCTCCAATAATGCTGTAATAATCTGCTTAGCCCGAGGCAGTTCACTTTCATTATCTTCAAACCCCATACGCGCTGGTTCTACGGTGATCATCACTGGAATCAAGGTATCCTGATCAAGCACATTGGTAATTTCCGGGTATTTAACATCCGTGCGCGTTACCGTACCGATCTTAATTCCCCGATACTCCACAGGCGCACCCGGCTTTAATCCACGAATAGAGTCCTTAAATAGCAAGATGAATTGCAGTACATGTTTATAGCGACCTACATTAATCGCATCCTTATTCGGATAAATAGTAAAAACTTCGCGTTGAGTAATCAATTCTCCTCTCGGCAAATCCTTGGGTACATCAAAGGTGACGCCACCGGAAATCAAAGTTTCCAATGTCCCTGTTTCAATACGGATACCATCTGCAGAAGTATCAATTTCAATTCCACTGACTTCCCAGAATTTAGTGTTGCTCGTAATCAATCCATCATAGGGACCTTGAATAAATGCGTTATAGTAGACTGATCTTTCTTTCATGTTGAAATGAACGTGTTCTATACGCCCCACGTCCATGCCGTGAAATAAGATGGGGTCTCCCACCTGAAGTGCCCGATAGCCACCACCTTCTAAGGTGATATGAAGACCTGGCGTCCCAGCTGGCGTTATAGGCTCACTTTCCAGGCCGACAAACTCGTATTCTTCTTCCGTTGACATGCCGGGTGATAATTCAATATAAGCACCAGATAGAAGCGTTCCCAACCCAGAAATACCCGCTCTTCCAATTGTTGGCCTTACCACCCAGAATTGCGTATCTTTCGTGAGCAAATTCTGATCGTGATTATGAATACGTGCAGTGACAACAACACCGCCAATTTCATCATTAAATTCGATACCTTGCACCAAACCAACTTCAACATTTTTAGTTTTTATTTTTGTTTTTCCCGCTTCAATACCTTCACCCGTTTTAAAATTAATCTCGATTAAAGGCCCCAAGCTACTCAGATGAAAAAAAATCATCCACGCACCAATAAATATCGCAACAATTGGAATCAACCAGATGACTGAAATTGATTTGAGCGGTTTTACTAATGCCTGAGGGACTTTGTTTTCATTACTCATCAAACTTTCTCTTTATTAATGGGATCCCAAATCAAACGTGGATCAAAACTTAAAGCGGCCAATACTGTAGCAATCACCATACTTGCAAATGCAAGTGCCCCCCAGCCAGGGTAAATACTCATAATGTTTCCAAGTTTTATTAGGGCGACTAACACCGCAACGACAAACACATCAACCATTGACCAACGACCAACCAGGTCTGTTACACGATAGAGCCAGGTTTTCTGTTGACAAGACTTTTTACTTTTTGTTTGAATGCTGTAGCAAAGCCAACCTAAAGCAATTATTTTGCCAACGGGCACCAAAACACTGGCAATAAAGATAATCAAAGCAATTGGATAAGAACCATGCTCCCATAATACCAGTACACCACCAAGAATCGTATTAGCCGTCTCCTCCCCCAGAAAATTAGTGTGCATGATAGGTAATAGGTTGGCAGGCAAATATAAAATGACAGAGGTAATCAAAAGCGCCCAAGTCTGCTGCACACTATTTTTCTTTCTCAAATGCAAATGAGCACCGCATGTCTCGCAAACTTTTTTGGATACATCTACAATTTCGGTACACACATGGCACCCCTGGTAATAACCATTTTCTGGTACCGACGAAGCAGGTAAATTCTCTTTTTCCTTTATCCATTGCCAAACTTGATATTCATCAATATGTAAAATAGCTGCAGTCATACTGACGATAAAAAATACGTACGACCAAAAAGAAAGTCCCAGCCCGACATCTGCCAAAGCAATAATTTTGATAAAGCTTACGAGTATTCCAATAAGAAAGATGTCTGCCATACTCCAGTGCTGCAAGTGTCCAATTAATTTCATGACTATATGCGTGCCCGGCAGAAGTTGTGCGGATTTTAATGATACAAAAATATAAATGGCACTTAAGAGATAAAACCCTGGAATAACAATAATTGTGATAAAAATTAGTATTGCCAAACTGGAAAAGTTCTCTGCAATCATTACCGTGATACATTGCATGAGTGTCGAAACGCTATCTTGTCCCTGAGCACTGAAGGTTAAAAAAGGGAACATAAAAGACAAAGCAAGAAAAACTAATGCAGTGAGTGAAAAAGCAATTACTCGATCCTGAGCATTACAATGGTTGGCAGTGAGTACGTACCCACAGCGGGGGCATAAAGCCTTGCGTCCTTCCGAAAGGTGGGACAATTGAACCAATAAGTCGCATTCGTGACAAGCTATGTGCGTTCTATTAGCCATACACTCATTATTACTTACGGAAAGTGGCATGACATATCAGTGTCTATCAAACTCTATTTGAATATATGCCAGGCAACAGGCTTGCAACAACAAACGAATTAACAAATTTGTTCCCTCAATTCAAATTAGAAACCAGCAAATAATACAATATATTAGGTGCAAATTGTACTTTTACCCAGTTTGCTAAAATTTACTCTACTCTCACTGATGTCTATTACTTTGTATAACTTGAATTCCAGGTACAAACTGTACCCAGCGTTTTACTTACTGATATTAAACTTGTTGTACGTTAGAATTCAAGCTACTCATAAAAAATTAGAGTGCGCAAATGTTCACTGCAGCCATAGCATTAAACCATGACAGAAAAAATTGTTATCTTCTTATCAGCTTAATTTATATCTGCACTTCATCAAGCGCCATTGCAGATACAATTTATCAATGGACTGATCCGTGGGGACAGGTTCAATACAGTAAAACACCCGAACCTGGCTCAATGATTTCAGAGTTAACAGAACTACCCGAAACAAAAAAAACCACTGAGCAACAAAAGCTGGAAGCAATTTTGAGAAGTAAACGGAAAATGAATGAGGTACTTTTACGTCGCGAAAAGAAAAATTCTACTCAACAACTTCTAAAGGCACAAACTAAACTAGAAATGAATTATTGTAATAAGCTACGCAATATGCTCGCTGATATACAATTAAAAGCTACTCGAAATTATTTTGGTTTTGGTGGTGGTTATGGCGGTTATGATTATTTCCTGCCTTACAACGATCTTTATGCGCCTATTATGCATTTTGAATCACAGGCAAATGATTTAAATCAAGAAATTCGTAAAAACTGCCGTTAAAATCAAGTTGGTCGAAATCTAAGTGCTTCGTAAAATCAGGCTTTACGCTATTCAAAATAGCCGAAATTAAATCTGCAGAGATGATTCAATTTCGGCCAAAAACGAACTCATACTTAACCTTCGAGCAGTGAAATATTTCCAAATACTAACGGGAGATGAGGGATTTGGAAATATTAAACTTTTATAAATAATACTGCATCGACACTTATATTTTCCTGCGCAAAGAAGAACTCATTACAAAAAGACCCAGTCCTATCAGTGCAAATGAAACAGGTTCAGGAATTGCAGTGAGACTCGCACCTACAGTAAAATTAACAGGTATCAATGGGAGATCTCGATTAAATAACGAACTTGAAAATAGATTTAATTCACTAATGCTATCTGAAGAGAAAGCTGTAAACGTACCAGAAGTGTGATTCCCTGTGTTTGTTATGTTGTCAATAGCAAAATCTATAGCAAACGTACCAAGAGGCCCTCCAGGTCCCACTAGTGAACCACCCGCAACTACTGTTTGAAAAACGCCTAAAGCCGCAGGCCAACGTGGATCATTGATTAAGTCTGCAAATGTGGGGAAAAATTTAGATCGATCATCAGCAAAGGTAGTACCTGTGATTGGATCCTCAGCAGATATTGATGTCGATGCTTCATAACTGAAATTTTGTCCTGCTAGCGCTAATAAAGTTCCTGGAGCGGACACGCCAAGTTCATCCCAAACAGTAAAATTGCCACTTGCAAATACTGTATTTGCCGTGTTTGGATCATTACCACACTCTGTACCAGCTGTAATAACAGAGAAACAGCCGTCAATATTTATAGTCAATGAAACGGCCATGGCCGGAGCTGCTAGCGATAATCCAACGCTGATGCTTGCTATTATTAGAAATTGTTTAAGTCTTGATTTGTGATTCATACCCTTGACTCCCCTATTATTTATTATCGCCTACTATTTTAATGAGATTTTAGACTTTATATCCACTATATAGTGATTTTCCTGGCCACGGTATACAAGAGTTCGCCCTATCTTATTCGAACACGACACAATCAGTTGGGACTATGCTGCAAGCAAAATAACCTACATTCCTGCTGATGAAATCTGCTATATCTGGTAGGACTAAAATAGTTATTTAATGACAAACTGGTAGAATATGTCATTGGTGAGAGAATGACAAAGAATCTGCTTATAGAGATAAAACCTGGCATATTCATGACAGCTTATTACTTAGTCTGAATGCATAAAATGATGTTGCTCGGAATCCTGTTCTAGTTTATCCTTTGCCACCCCACCGATTTATGACTGTATAGCCGGAGAAGTGACCGAGAGGCTTATGGTGCTCGCTTGGAAAGCGTGTGTACGGTTTATCCCGTACCGCGGGTTCGAATCCCGCCTTCTCCGCCATTATTTAATATAAAATCAACAGTCTATTTGTCAATATTGCCCAAATGTTGCCCGTACATTTCGGCTGCCTTTGTCCCATGTTGCTCATTATTGTTAATCCAGCGTGCATATGTTTTAGCTGTAATTAACACATTAGAATGACCCATTTGCGCAGATACCCAAGCTATATTCTCACCGGCCGACAACATCATTGATGCAAAAGTGAGCTGGGTCCGCTTTAGTGGACGGATAAGTCACTAGCATTATGCAGCGAT
>CAXBGL010000089.1:0-11509 GCA_963975255.1 uncultured Nitrosomonas sp.
ATAGTCTCCTTTGTACGAAAATACACTCACAATTGAATTACGCGACAGGCCCTTAAAGTACAATTAGAGAGTTAACAAAAACCAATAGTTAATTGCGACATAGCCATAAAAAATCTATCTTAATCACAAAACAATGATTTCATTGTAAACATAATTCTAAAAGTCAACACTTCCACACAGCTTGTTCTCGCATGAGGAAAATAGCAGGAGCGAAAATGATAGTCTTCTAATTTCGATTTTGAGTGGAGAGAAGAACGAGACACCAGAGCAGGCTGTATTTGAAATGTGTACGTCGTACAATTATTTTGGACTGAGACTACCTAAATCAAGAGACGGTTAGTTCATCAGGTTTAAATCTTTTGATTTGGTTATCGTAATACTATTGACGCCTCATATCTAATTTTCGCTGTTTTGTCTTCTCACTTTTATCTAGGAGAGCCTGACCACGACTATAATTGTAGTAATCAACAAAGCGGCGAATGCAATATTGATTTCGCAAAGCAGGTAATAATTTTCCAGCAGGCACCACCAACCTACCTGATAGCTTTTTGTAAGTCACCTCGCTCCTTTAGCAACTCTCTGATTCTCGCACGTAGATTCGTTAGCCCATGTTTATAAGCATTCTGACTTGATCTGGCCTTACCTGCTGGGGTCTTAGCGCCTGTTGAGTGCTTCCACGACTGCCATATCCTGATTAGATCTGATTCCCTCTGCCGCTCATCCGGAGTCCAGTGGTTACATTAGCTTGTTTGGTAAATACTACGGGGGGATTTTTAATCTCTGATAAAGTTTCCAAATGTTGCTCTGCATTGTACCTGCGCTCTCAATGCAAACCACAGATGCTTTTCACCTAGTGCTGCTTCACTATCCAAATACGGTATCGATTTCAAGGCTAGGGCATTGAATATAGCGTCGAGTGTGTTTGCTTGCGTCACCAATGTCGCCTTCGCAGTATTCATGTTACCCGCCTGCACGTCAGCAATCTACGCACGCAATATTTCAAGACTCTCAGTTATTGCCGCAGGACTTAACGGACCAGAACAGATAGTTTGCTGCAAGTCATCATTATTACAACCAACCTTTAATCATTCTTCTCTTAAATACGATTATTCTGTTTCTCCAGCGCTAAACATTGACCTGTTTTTCCATTAAGCGTAGAGTCTTTAATAAGACTGTTTAAATTTTCTGTGTTTGCTTGTTATCAAGCAAATCCCATCAACCAAAGATGGAGCACAACATGATGAGCTATTATCAATTTCTACCGACGCAACCTCTGACTGATGCAGTACGAATTTCTCAACCTGTTCCACCAAAACAAGTAACATTAGAATCACAGGCATTTAATGTCATGACCGACTTACGGCATATTAATGCCGCTGTAATCGAGCCCCATGTAACAATGGAATTAGCCAACACATATATGATTCAACGTGGTTTGCGTTTACTGTTTGTTCTGAATCAGAATCACACGCTTGCAGGTATTATTACTGCAACGGATATTCTAGGCGAGAAACCGCTACGCTTTATTCAGGAACGAAGTATTAAACACTGTGAAATACTCGTCTCAGATATTATGACGCCACTGGATAAACTGGAAGCAATTCCGATTGAAGAATTAGTACACGCCAAAGTTGGCAACGTAGTCGCCAACTTGCGTGAAAGTGGAAGACAGCATACCCTAGTAATAGAAAACTCTGCAGATGATTTGCAAACAATATGCGGCATTTTTTCACTGACTCAAATTGAAAAACAGCTTGGCAAGATTATTCCTATCGATGAAGTTGCAAAGACCTTCGCAGAAATTGAAACAACAGTAATTGCACATTGATCTAACCCGGCATTCCATCAGTTTAGAATTGATGCGTACTAGAAATTAGCTGTCAATGATGCACGTACTGCTATGGGTGAGCCTGGCGACAAATTGTTATTGTTATGAACGGATGCAATATATTTGGCATTGAAAACGTTCTCTATATTCACCTGAGCACGAAATCGTTTACTAAGTTGCGCAAATAAAGCAGCATCTACCCGCGTGAAACCTTGCACTCTAACTGTATTATCTGTTGAAGCGAACATATCACTGCGATTGATAATACCCAGTGCAGCACCAAGCTTAGGCGTAAAATCATATCGACTCCAAACTGAGAATGTATTACGTGGCAGCTCTGCTACCGTTGCACCTTTTTTTGCGGCGCTGGATTCAGTACTGGTAATTTCACCATCCTGATAGGCATATCCACCCATAACACTCCATTCTTGTGTGAGTTGACCACTCAAACTAACCTCAACACCTTCAGTACGTTGACCCTTCGTTAAGAAAGTAAGGGAGGAATCATTGGGATCAACAGAAATTACATTTGTGCGATCTAATCGATATGCGGCACCTGTCAAAGCCAGATTAGGTCGAATATCCCATTTAAAGCCTACTTCCAGAGTCGTAAATTTCTCTGGTTTCAACGTTGCTCTAGTTACTTGAATAGATGTCAGTTGTTCGCCAGCCCGAGGAACATGTGCCTGACTAAAGCTCGCGTAAACTGAAACAGGTTCAATTGGTTTGTATATGAGTCCAAAACGCGGAGAAATTAATCCGTCCTTAGTCTTGATATTAGTGCCATTATCATTTCTCTTACGAAAATCCACTTCAAACAAATCATAGCGCACACCTACAACTGCTTGGAGCTGAGGTAAGAAATCAATCTGATCCTGAAAATAGACAGAGGTAACATCCACAACACTGTGGTTGTCTGCATCCTGGTCTCGGGTAATGAATGAAATAGGCGCCTTCGTAATGGGATCACTAAACGGAACAAGTATGCTAGTCTGTCTTAAACTATTGTTAAAAGATCCTGTACGCCGTCTATCGTTAGTTACTTGGCGACCAATCTCAACACCTGCCAAAAGTGTATGGCCAATCGATCCCGTATCGAGTGAATACAGAAAATTAGTCTGATTAAATACATTTTCACGATCAGTTGTATTGTTATAAGCACCCAACGACACCAAATCTGCAAAGACGGCGGAATTTGCAAACACATTCTGATAAAACTTATCATATTGTGCGTAGTTTGTTCGATTATGGAGCGTAACCTCTATATCAAACTTATGTTCAATAAACGTATTAAACGACAACACTTCAACATCTGCATTACTACGATCTGGATCACCAAAAAATTGTGATCTTCCTACCTTAGCAGCTTGTCCCTGAAAAGAGGGTATACCACGATCAGCAGTGCGATCATCGTGAAAGCGCTCCATGTTTAAAACAACTTTGGTACGCTTAGTCGGCTTGACTGTAATAGTAGGTGAAATACCGCGACGCCTTAAATCCACCCCATCACGAAAACTCTCGGAATCTTCGTACATAGCATTGACACGAAAAGCAACCATGTCGTTAATACCCTGACCAATGTCTACAGTCATGCGTTTCTTATCATAAGAACCGCCTTGGAAAGAAAATTCGCGGATGGGCGCCCATTCTGCCTCTTTCGTAACTCGATTAACTACACCGCCCGAGCCGCCTCGACCAAAAATCATCCCATTAGCGCCTTTCAGCACTTCAATACGATCAATGTTATAGAGATCACGAAAAAATTGAACGTCATCGCGCATGCCATCAATAAAAAAGTCTCCCGTTGAACGATTACCGCGGAATACCAGCGCATCACGATTACCCTCCCCTTGTGAAACCCCGACACCGGGCACATAGCGCACGGCGTCACCTAAACTCTGAATCGATTGGTCCTTAATCAACTCACTAGTGATCACTGATATTGACTGGGGGACATCACGCAAAAGTGTATTGGTTTTAGTTGCAGTGATACTGCTGGCTGCATTATAGCGAGCCGTACTGCTTGCAGCCACTTGAATTAAAGGGAGCGTGGTAACAATTTCATGGGTTGTGGAAGTTGCGGGCAATGACGTAATAACATACCCATTCGTTTGCGGCTCCGCTTGTAATCCACTCCCAGCCAGCAACAATATTAATCCAGTCTGCGAATCAAAATTACCCTTCAGTCCTTGTGTTGTAATTGCCTCTATTTGTTTAGGATCAAATAAAAGGTTAACGCCACTCTGTTTTGAAAACTGCTTGAGCGCATCCACCAGTGAACCCGCTGCAATGTTATAAACACGGATAGATTCTGTGGCAACTACTGATTCAGCATAGGTATAATTCGATGATGTTAACGTAACCAGAGCAAAACAAATGAGTAGACTGTGTACCAGTGTCAATAACTTCCATTGGCACTGGAGCTGCGTTGGCAAATACACATACATTTGCTTAAAGTTATGAGTTAGCGCTATATCAGTGGCACGCATTGTTACTCCTTGTATTCTAGTAAGGCTAGCGAAGTCAAAGTCTGGCTTACGCTCAATGCGCTGGCTGGCTTAACACTACTGTACAAGTACACCATCAAATTAGGTTTGATGATGTACTGGGACAATTCAGTAATAAGATAAAACTACATCTGGCTTTGCAACCAGTTCTGAGTACCGACTTTCTGCATGACATCTAGTTGGGTTCCCAACCAGTCGATATGCGCTTCAGTATCTTCCAGAATATGTTCAAAAATTTCCCGTGATACATAGTCTTGTGCAGTCTCACAGGCAGCAATCGCTGTAATCAGTGTTTCTCGCGCTGTGGTTTCTAACTTCAGATCGCAGGCGACACATTCCTCAGCCGTCTCACCAATCATAAGTTTGCCCAGCTCTTGTAGGTTGGGCAGACCTTCTAAGAGCAGAATACGCTCGATTAATTGATCCGCATGCTTCATTTCTTCACAAGATTCTTCATACTCGTGCTTACCTAGACTGTTAAAACCCCAATTCTTGTACATGCGCGCATGAAGAAAATACTGATTGATGGCGGTCAATTCATGTTGCAGTTGGCGATTTAACCAACGAATAATATCTGCGTTGCCCTTCATGTTTTGTCTCCTCAGACAGTTGTTTCGTATGAACGAGTAGGTTAGGTCGAAAGGGATTGTATCTGGGCTTTCTGTGTGCGTGTCTGATCCAACACTTCTTTGGTATGACAGGCACAGAGTCCACATTGCTCCGTAACGCCCAGACAGGCCTTCAAGTCCCGCATGCGATCAGCACCTTGATAGACTGCATTACGAATGGCACTATCTGTTACTCCTTTGCAAATACAAATATACATGATGAACACCTTAACTCCGTTATTTAGTTAAAATCAGTTTGCCTTGACGCGTACGACGTAAACGATATTGTTCACCCTGATGCTGGATGAACACAACATCGCCATGTCTAAACAAAGTATCGCTACAAATGGGCCTGTTCTCATTTGGCGCCACACTTTGCTTCGAATTTATCGTGCGATCTAGAGTCATATTTGTATTATCCATACCTGAGCAAGCACCATAAATATTGCTAATGAGAATGATTCGTAATTATATTCAATTTTTGAGAATGTGACAAGTAAAAAAAGTATCTGGGAAAATTTTACGGCTAAATCAGATACTGAATATTGGATTTAGTTATATACTCCAGTAAAAATTTAATTATTTCCAATTAACCCCGTTATAAAAGTACTAATAAAATATTCCTGAAGTAAAGTCGACTAATTAAAAAATAATTAAAGATTGAACATCACATGCAAAAGAAAATTTATCTCATCGCGGGTGCGCGCCCAAATTTCATGAAAATTGCACCTATAGTACGTGCACTAGAAACTCAGGGTAGCTTAGCTTACAAAATCATCCACACTGGCCAACATTATGATCGGGAAATGAATGATGTGTTTTTTGAGGAACTGGGCATCCCTCAACCCGATATTTTTATGGCAGCGGGTGGTGGAACGCACTCACAACAGACGGCTAAGATCATGATAGCTTTTGAAGAATTCTGTCAAACTGAAAGACCCGACGCAGTATTGGTAGTTGGCGATGTGAATTCAACGCTGGCTTGCTCAATTGTCGCTAAAAAGCTAAATATTCCAGTAGCCCACGTTGAAGCTGGTTTACGCAGTGGTGATCGAACCATGCCAGAAGAAATTAATCGCTTAGTCACCGACAGTATTTCAGACTGGTTCTTTGTTACGGAGCCGAGTGGCGTCGCACACCTGCAACGTGAAGGCAAATTAGAATCTACAATTCATCATGTCGGACATGTGATGGTAGATAACCTACTCTACCAGGCAGAAAAACTCGCACGTACAGATACATCTAGTTTTGAGACAAACCAATTCAAGAAAACACAAGTGGCCGAAGGAAAACGCTATGGGGTTATTACACTACATAGACCAAGTAATGTGGACGATCCTAAAATGATGGCACAAATTTGCGGCGCATTAAAAGAGATTTCAGCCGAGTTGCCTCTGATTTTCCCTGTACATCCACGCACACGTAGTAACCTTGAAGAATCTTCTATTGACCTTGGCCCCAATATCACACTGGTTGGTCCACAAGCATATATGGCTTTTTTAAATCTATGGAAAGATGCGGCAGTAGTTCTTACTGATAGTGGTGGGCTACAGGAAGAAACAACAGCTTTAGGCGTACCTTGTATTACAATTCGTGAAAATACCGAACGTCCAATTACCATAGATGAAGGCTCCAATGTGCTGGCCGGGACTGATCCAGAACGCATTATTTCTGAAACACGTAAGATACTAAGTAACAACGGAAAGGCTTGTAGACGACCACACCTATGGGACGGAAAAGCGGCCGAGCGAATTGTGGCAATTTTAGAAAAAGAACTTTTTAAACATTGAAAATTTACAAATGACTACTGTAAATATTACTATTTAACCCAACATCGACAGGTAAGTGATTTTTCTTTCTGCCACACTATTCAGAATCAATAAGCGAACTATAAGACTGACTCTAACAATATTTAAATGTAACAGTCGATAATTTGACATTCCGCAATCAACTTTATTGCTTTTCATGGAAATTTCTATGCAGTCATTGACTCCAGTTGTTTTATCAGGCGGCTCTGGTACACGACTCTGGCCACTTTCACGCGAAAAATATCCGAAACAGTTGCTATCATTAATTAGTGACGATTCATTATTACAAGCCACTATACGTCGATTGGACGGACTAACAGATGTAAGACTGGAAGAACCAATAATCGTCTGCAATGAAGAATATCGTTTTGTAATTGCCGAACAATTACGCACGATAGATAGAAAAGGAAGCATCCTACTCGAACCAATTGGCCGCAATACAGCACCCGCATTAACGCTTGCCGCACTCGCAGCCATGCGCGATGAACAAGATCCTATTTTATTGATAATGCCATCAGATCATGTGATTGTTGATACAGCATCTTTTCAATCCGCCGTACGTAAAGGTATAAAACTTGCCGCTGAAGGTACTATCGTCACCTTCGGCATCACACCTGATGCACCTGAAACAGGTTATGGCTACATTCAATCTGGAGAAATACATAAAGAAGATGCTTTTTGTATTGTACGTTTTGTAGAGAAGCCCGAATTTGTGACAGCACAAGCATATCTTGAAGCGGGTTCCTATCTCTGGAACAGTGGTTTATTCATGATGCGTGCATCTGTATGGTTATCAACTATTGATTCATGTCGGACAGATATTCTAGCTGCATGTCGCACGGCATGGGACCATGGTACCGCTGATGGCGACTTCTTACGCGTTAATAAAGCAGCTTTTGAACAATGCCCCAGCGACTCTATTGATTATGCTGTCATGGAACATATCTCCGTAGAAAACAATTGCCTACCTACTTGCGTAGTGATTCCACTTTCAGCAGGTTGGTCTGATGTCGGTGCATGGGATTCCTTATGGCAGATTCTGCCCAAGGATCATGCAGGCAATGTATCGCAAGGTGATGTAATGTTACATGACTGCAACAATACACTTGCTATCTCAGATAATCGCCTGGTGACATGTATAGGAATAGAAAATGTTGTTGTTGTCGAAACACCCGATGCAATACTGGTTGTTCACAAGGACAAAACACAAGATGTTAAAAAGATTGTGGATAATTTAAAGCGTGATAGTCGTCCAGAAGGGCGCTTACATCGTAAAGTATTTCGTCCCTGGGGCTGGTACGATAGCATAGATATTGGCGAACGTTTTCAAGTTAAGCGTATTATGGTTAAGCCAGGCGCCGCCCTTTCGTTACAAATGCATCATCATCGCGCTGAACATTGGGTTGTAGTTCGCGGTACAGCACGGGTAACCTGTGGTGATACAAAATACCTGGTCCCCGAAAATGAATCAACTTTCATTCCACTTGGCACCCGTCACCGTTTAGAAAATCCCGGCTGTGTCCCACTTGAGATGATTGAAGTTCAATCAGGCTCTTATTTGGGTGAAGATGACATTGTGCGTTTTGAGGATGATTATGGACGAAAAGAAAGCTAATCGCCAACAATCCTTACATATCATTATCTGACCAAGCAACTATTCTTAAAATACAAGCATAACAATCCAACACAATCAATCAAGAAAAATGTAACTGCAACTTTGGCTCACATGCTGACTGTTAATCCAACTGGTTAAGGTATAATAGCGCCTTTCCAACTCTGTATTATTGAGGGCACTGATGCCTATTTACGAATATCTTTGCAATGCATGTGGCATCGAGCAAGAACATTTACAAAAAATGAGTGATGCACACATCACAACTTGTCCCGATTGTGGCAGTAGCGATTACATTAAACTGATTTCAGCTTCAGGTTTTCAATTAAAAGGTAAAGGTTGGTATGCCACTGACTTTAAAAACAGTAAAAAACAGCAATCAGAATCAAAACCAAAAACAAAAGTTGGCAAAACAGATAAAACTATCGCCACACCTGCTGCTGCTGCGACAACAACCAATAAAAATTCAAACTCTGTTGCTGATTAACTTCTCATTGGTGATTGGTGATTTTCTGTGGAAGCATACATATTTTATCCCACCAACAAAATGAACTTAATGTGGCTTAAAACAATTAAGTAAAATACTATCTGCTCGTCACTTTAATATTTCCACAAAAGCAATGCCGCGCCCACATCTAACTCCATTTCTAGACTTGTCTGATGATATTTAGCGGCATTAAACTATACAATATAAAATTAAAAATTTTGAATCGCCACAAAATTCAAATAGAAAAAACAACTCTTTAACAACACTAACCATTTAACTCTCAGATTCTAGGCTTTTAACACGTTATGCGTACAAATTACTGTGGTGCAATTAATACTCAATATCTAGGCCAAACAATTACGCTTTATGGCTGGGTTCACCGTCGCCGAGACCATGGCGGTGTGATTTTTATTGATATACGAGACCGTGAAGGCTTAGTACAAATAGTTTGTGATCCTGACAATATTGATACATTTCAACGCGCAGAAAAAATTCGCAATGAATTTGTGTTAAAAATAACAGGCAAGGTAAGACCGCGTCCTAAAGGCACGATTAACCTGACCCTATTTAGCGGAGAAGTGGAAGTTTTAGTCGCCTCCTTAGACGTACTCAATACCTCATTAACACCGCCTTTTCTAATGGATGATGACAATGTGAGTGAAGTTGTCCGCTTGGAACACAGATATCTTGATTTGCGACGTCCAGCAATGCAGGCAAATCTACGCTTACGCCATAAAGTTGCCATGGCTGTTCGTGTTTTCCTAGACCAGCACGGCTTTCTAGATATAGAAACACCCATGCTTACCAAATCTACACCCGAAGGCGCACGTGATTATCTGGTCCCATCACGTGTCAATGCAGGGCACTTCTTTGCCCTCCCCCAATCACCGCAATTATTCAAACAGCTTTTAATGGTATCGGGATTTGACCGTTACTACCAAATAACGCGATGCTTTCGTGACGAAGATTTACGTGCTGACCGTCAACCTGAGTTCACTCAAATTGACATTGAAACATCTTTTCTCAACGAGGAAGAAATTATGGCACTGATGGAAGAGATGATACGCAGTCTATTCAAATCCGTCATCAATGTTGATTTACCCAACCCATTCCCACGTCTAACATACGCTGAAGCTATATTTAGTTATGGTTCTGATAAACCTGATCTACGCATTCCACTTGTGCTAACAGAACTGACTGACATTATGCGGGAAGTGCCGTTCAAAGTATTCCGTGAAGCTGCAGAAAAATCTAATGGGCGCGTAGCTGCCTTGCGTATTCCCCAAGGAAATAAACTATCACGTAAGGATATTGACGATTACACCAATTTCGTAGCCATTTATGGTGCCAAAGGTCTTGCCTATATCAAGGTAAACGAACTAGAAAAAGGTCACGAAGGATTACAATCACCCATCCTGAAATTCTTGCCAGAAGAAACAGTGCAAGCTATTCTCACCCGCACAGATGCACAAAATGGCGATCTTATATTTTTTGGTGCAGACAAAGCAAAGATTGTAAATGAAGCATTGGGGGCATTACGTGTCAAAATTGGACATGAACATGGTTATGCTGAATCAGCTTGGAAACCAGCTTGGGTAATCAAGTTTCCTATGTTTGAACGAGACGAAGAAGATCAATGGCATGCATTGCATCACCCCTTTACTTCTCCTTCTGATGGTCATGAAGATTTACTGGAAACTGAACCTGAAAAAGCACTGTCCAAGGCATACGATATGGTACTAAACGGTTCAGAAATCGGTGGCGGCTCAGTACGTATTCACCGCCAAGAAACACAATCAAAGGTATTCCGTGCACTCAATATTTCTGATGAAGAAGCACAGGAGAAATTTGGCTTCTTATTAGAAGCATTGCAATACGGTGCACCACCTCATGGCGGTATCGCATTTGGCTTAGACCGTATTCTCACAATGATGACTGGTGCTGAATCTATCCGCGACGTGATTGCTTTTCCCAAAACACAACGTGCCCAATGTTTACTAACGCATGCACCCAATACAGTTGATGAAAAACAATTAAGAGAACTTAATATTCGTTTACGAAAAACAGAAGTTTCACCAAGTTAAGTGTTTGCTTCATTAAATAGAAATGTTTAAAACACCTGTCTCTGTTCTGGTTATTATCTATACCCCAGATCTGCAGGTACTGTTATTAGAACGTGCCGATCATCCAGGATACTGGCAATCAGTGACTGGAAGTCAGCACCATGACGAAACACTCATACAAACGGCACAACGTGAAATATCTGAAGAAACAAGTCTAAATGCACTCAGTTATCCATTAACTGACTGGCATATAAAAAATCAGTATGAAATATTTCAGGAATGGCGTTGGCGTTACGCATCGACAGTCACACACAACACTGAACATGTATTCGGGCTTCTCATATCTGAGCCAGAACCTATAAATGTAACCACACGAGAACACCTCGGTTTTATTTGGTTGCCCTGGCAACAAGCAGCAGAAAAAGTGTTCTCGTGGAGTAACGCACAAGCGATCATTAATTTACCAGCTCGTCAAAAACGACATGTGCAAGTATTGTAGTATACAAAACCCAGCCCCCACAGTGATCTTCGACACCAAATGAAAAAAGCCTGAAGTGTATACAACACTTCAGGCCTTCTTTATGGACGACTCATTA
>CAXBGL010000090.1:0-11054 GCA_963975255.1 uncultured Nitrosomonas sp.
AGTACAATTAGAGAGTTAACAAAAACCAATAGTTAATTGCGACATAGCCATATTTAACCCGCCACCACTTTTGACGGGATAGGTATGCCTGTTCCCATGAAATGCCTCGAATATTAGACCTAAACTCCCCATTTATTGATCTGTCAATAAATAACAAAAATGAAAATCTAACTAATTGACGAAGTGAAGTGGGTCGAACTGTAAATTAACGAGTTTTTCAACAGTATCTGCCGACAACCGACTGTCGCTCTATTTCCCAATATCAACCACTAATTTCACAGATACATAAATCACCAGTAACACAACAAAAAAATAAGCAAGCAACTGCACTGGATTTTCCTTAAAACTATCAATAAACGTTTTATTCTTTCCTGCTTGTTTCATTTGCGCGTACTCTTGTCTTACCCTGATAACGCGTGCCGCCTGGTATTCGTCAAGTAATAATCGTGCTTCCTGAAACTGATCTTCGTCTCTTAGCCATATCGCCGGGATTGATACGCCCCAATTACCTGGTAAAGTCTCATAAAAATCAATCTCATTATTAATTAATAATTCACGTACTTCATCAGCCTCTTCATCGGAAACACCATTGAGTCTGAATAAAATTTTGGCCATTGATGATCTCTTCCTGTGTACTTACCTATTGAATAGCTATTTTATACTTGATTGATGCTGTCTTTAAGCTCAATTAATTGTCAAGTGTGGGACAAGTAGCAGGTTTTCAGGTTAAGCTTAACAAATGGAAAAAACGATTCTTATAACGGGGTGTTCAAGCGGTATTGGTTACTGTGTTGCCAAGGCATTACATAAACAGGGCTATCGTGTTTTTGCTACCGCACGCAGACAAGAAAGCGTCGACATGCTATTGGGTGAAGGCATGGAAAGCCTACGACTTGACCTAACGGATTCAAATTCGATTCAACAAGCTTTTAAGGAAATCATGTGCCGCACGAATGGTAACTTGTACGCCTTATTTAACAATGGTGCCTATGGTTTGCCTGGCGCAGTAGAAGATCTGAACCGTGATGCCCTACGTGTCCAATTTGAAACCAATGTATTTGGTTGGCAAGAGTTGACTAACCTTGCGCTACCGGTAATGCGCAAACAAGGTTATGGACGTATTATACAAAATAGTTCGGTGTTGGGAT
Source organism: uncultured Nitrosomonas sp. (assembly GCA_963975255.1). Classification (GTDB taxonomy): domain Bacteria; phylum Pseudomonadota; class Gammaproteobacteria; order Burkholderiales; family Nitrosomonadaceae; genus Nitrosomonas. The sequence continues at coordinate 1,149 of CAXBGL010000090.1, forward strand.
TTGTGTGCATGCCTTTCCGAGGTGCTTATAATGCATCTAAATATGCCATTGAAGGTCTAAGTGATACGCTGCGTCTAGAATTAAAAGGAAGCAACATCTATATTAGTTTGATTGAGCCTGGCCCTATTGCCAGTCAATTCCGTGCTAATGCTGTTAAGGCGCTGGAGCAGCATATTGATATCAACAAAAGCTTTTATCGTGAGAAGTATCTCGGCGTATTAAAACGCCTCACCAAAGAAGGGCCTGCGGTACCTTTTACCCTACCCCCCGAGGCAGTACTTGAACGGGTAATCCATGCACTTGAAGCAACCAAGCCAAAACCCCGCTACTACGTTACTTTTCCAACTTATTTATTTGCTATTCTGAAGCGTCTACTGAGTACACGTATGTTGGATAGGCTACTGGTCAGAGCGGGAAATAGCAACTAACGTTGAAAACCTTGAAGAACAATTAAAAAACAAAGTTAATACAGACACTTACTTGGATCTACCTCTAATTCTCTATTTTCTGATGTCTTCTTTAGAAGCCAATTGCGAGGTAACCACCGGCAGTCATGCCATCAATCTTAACGCCATCGGTCTTGCCAGCCGTCAGATGATAACGCCCATCAATACCGATATAAAAGTCCTGCCAGATATTATAGTCAAGACCCGCAGCAAACATAACGCCGGGGACTAAATACGTAACAGATTCAGTGGTTGGGCTTACTACATGAAGTGCCAATCCCGCAGGAATAATCCAAGGTCGAAGCTTTGAACCTTCCATAAATTTAATTTTGGGTGCTGCTGTTAAAGAAAACTGACTGACTGTTACCTTACGTGGATTTACTGCACCACCCGCTAACATAGAAGGTACATTCCCTAATGCGCCATTGCCTTGAACTTTATCGCCGAAATGCTTGTACTCAAACATCAGCTCTGCAAAAACAGAGGTTTTTGGCAAAGCACCCCACACATTGTCGGTTAGGTGCCAATCAAATCCTGCGCCGATATACCACCCATCCTTATCGGCTTGATCTTGAAATCCAACCGGCGTGACATTACTTCGTATACTTGAACCGTTGCGATTTCGCATGGCGTGTGTAAAACCACCCCGGAAGAACACCATATGCTTCTTACTATTGTTACGTTGTGTCGTCTCTTTTGCCGAAGTCGCTATTTTCTCGATTTCACGAACTTTCTGCGCTTCTTGAACAGATTTAGATTTCACTTCAGCCAAGGCATCCTGTATGGCTTTGAGCTGACTTTCCAGTTGCTTAACCTGCCGTTCCAAAGACTGGGCGGAAGCCTGCGGTGCAACTGCCACTATGCTGAAGATAAATATACCTACTGCAACACTGACAGCGAAATGTGTCTTACCAAAAAAATGCTTCATGTATTAACTCTCCTTCCAACTTATTTCATCGTATTTTTTGTGTATGCATGGTAGGGAGTTATGTTGGTGTCGGCATTGATCTGAATCAAGGTAATATCAACAAATAGTCATTCTTATAAAATTTATGATCCCTTTGCTTACATCACACGTGTCCTTTCCTCCATTGGAAACTGCGCTTGTCGAACCCAATGGTTTACTTGCTATGGGCGGTGATCTCTCACCACCACGCTTACTCACAGCTTATTGCAAAGGAATTTTTCCCTGGTTTAATGAAGGTGAACCGATTCTGTGGTGGAGTCCAGATCCACGTATGGTATTGTTTCCCAGCGAGCTGAAAGTTTCACGTTCTCTCAAAAAAACACTAAAAAAGCGTACATACCAGATTCGTACAGATAATAATTTCAACCAAGTAATGCATGCTTGCGCCGCGCCACGTAAAGGGCAATCTGGAACATGGATACACCCAGAGATGATTTCGGCTTACACTACACTGCATGAAATGGGATTGGCGCATTCAGTTGAAACCTGGATAGATGACAAACTGGTCGGCGGGCTATATGGCATTGCTTTGGGAAAGGTATTTTTTGGAGAATCAATGTTTTCTTGTATGCCAGACGCATCTAAAATTGCGTTCGTACACTTGGTGAAACAACTAGAATATTGGAACTTTGGCCTGATTGATTGTCAGATGAATACTGCACATCTGGCTTCCTTTGGCGCACGGGAAATCCCAAGAGTAGAATTTAGTCAAAAGCTTTGCGCGTTAACAGACTATCCTGAGCAAAACAAAAAGTGGTATTTTAATGAATCAACTAAATAACTATCCATCGCCAGTGCTGAAATTTCACACCACTAATTCTTATCCATGCAGCTATCTCCCTAAGAAATTAGCACGTTCACAGGTAGCAACACCGAATCATCTTGTCGATACGCAAGTGTATGGAGAATTGATACAAATGGGGTTTCGCCGTAGTGGCAATTATACCTATCGCCCTAGCTGTGAACATTGTCATGCTTGCAAACCGGTTCGTATTCTCGTAGATAAGTTCACACCCAATCGGATACAGCGCCGCACCTGGAAAAAGCATCAATATTTGGTTGCAAGACAACATGCACTTCATTATCAGGCAAAGCATTTTTCACTGTATCAACGTTATCAAACAAAACGCCATTGTGGTAGCACAATGGATTATGACAATCAGGAGCAGTATCGTAACTTTCTACTACAAAGTAATGTAAATTCCAGGCTCATTGAATTTTATGACCATGTGCAATTGCGTATGGTCAGTATTATCGATGCATTGCCTGATGGACTATCATCGGTATATACCTTTTTCGACCCGGATATACCTACTGCAAGTTTTGGCACACACAATATTTTATGGCAGATACAATACTGTCGTGAACTGGGCTTACCTTATCTATATCTTGGTTATTGGATCAAAGAAAATAAAAAAATGAACTATAAAACTAACTTTCAGCCCTTAGAAATTTTAATTGGCGAACAATGGCATCCGCTTGATGCTACAAACCTTGGATAAGAACTATTTAATACCTGACTTGGTTTGCTCTTCCAATCATTTTTTTCTTTTTAGATAAAACCTGCATCAAGAATTACTCATTTATCCTGAATCAGATTGATTTGAGATAAAATCCACTTAGCAAAATGAAGGTCTTCGGTACGGATACTTCGGCAAGTTAGTATTGATGCGGTACTCGCATGGCTTGCAAAATGTGACGGAAGATTTTATCCATTAGATGTCAGTTTATGAATTAATCGGTGTTTCCTTAATGCTTTATTCCCTACTTCGTCCACTTCTGTTTACGCTCGACCCCGAGACCGCTCATTGCGCGACATTTAAGGCGATCAAACAGGCTCAAAAGCTTGGCTTTCTGTCCAATCATCCAATCGCTTGCCAGCCACGCAAGGTTATGGATCTAGATTTTCCCAATCCTATTGGGCTGGCTGCTGGACTAGATAAAAATGGCGAGTACCTCGATGCCTTAGCTACTTTAGGATTTGGTTTCATAGAAATTGGTACCGTTACACCGCGTCCTCAACCCGGTAATCCGCAGCCACGTATTTTCCGTCTTCCACAAGCAAAGGCTGTGATTAACCGACTGGGTTTTAATAATCACGGCGTAGACAAACTGATAGAAAATATCAAACGTTCGGATTACCAAGGCATACTCGGTATTAATATTGGTAAGAATTTTGATACCCCACTTGAAAAAGCGGCTGACGATTATCTAATTTGCCTGCGTAAAGTATATCGCTATGCCAGTTATGTCACGGTCAATATTTCTTCACCCAATACACAAAACCTGCGACAACTACAAAACACAATAGAACTAGATCACCTGCTCAGTGTATTAAAATTTGAACAAACAAAACTCGCTGAAACACATGGGAAATACACACCACTCGCTGTAAAAATCGCACCAGATCTAGAATCAGTACAGATTGAGTCGATTGCGACACTACTTATGAAACACCAGATTGACAGTGTTATTGCCACCAACACAACACTCTCTCGAGCAGGTGTTAAGCATCTACCTATATCACGTGAAACAGGCGGGCTAAGTGGCGCACCCCTGACACAACATGCCACCACAATCGTTCACCAATTACGCCGCATTTTACAAGACGCCATCCCAATCATGGGAGTCGGTGGCATCATGTCAGCAGCAAATGCGAAAGAAAGAATCGATGCTGGTGCCAGCTTGATCCAAGTCTATACAGGCTTGATTTATCGTGGCCCTGATCTAATACAAGAAATAGCAAAAGTAGTTTGTAGCAATAAACAAGATGCGCATACATTATCAAAACTAAAAATAAGCACTTGATTAAACATGCGCGACATACTCATTGAAGAAATTGATGCAATTTTGCCGCAAACTCAGTGTGGGAAATGTGGTTTCCCAGGGTGTAAACCCTACGCAACAGCGATTGTAGAAGGTAAAGCCGATATCAATCAGTGTCCACCTGGAGATGATGAAGGCATTCAGAAGCTTGCTGAACTACTCGGGGTGAAATTCAAACCACTAAATACAGCGCATGGTGTGCCCAAGTCCCAAGCAGTCGCATTAATCGATGAAGCGATTTGTATCGGCTGCACATTTTGCATTCAGTCCTGCCCAGTTGATGCCATAGTCGGGGCAGCCAGGCAAATGCATACTGTGATTGCCACAGAATGCACCGGTTGTGAATTATGCATTGCACCCTGCCCGGTAGACTGCATCAGCATGATTCCAACTAGGAAACAAACCAACCATACACTGAAAAATTCAGCAGATGAACTAATAAAAAATGCTGCGGATCTTGCCCGCACACGCCATCAGTTTAGATTACAAAGACTCGAACGAGAAAAACAAGAACGTAAAGACAAGTTAATAATGAAAACAAGCAGCATCGAATTCGCCCATGTCGCATCAGACTCTGATGATCGTAAGAAAGCTATCATTGATGCAGCAATCAAGCGCGCTAGAACAGCACGTTCTCAAGCTACGGATAAAAAACCGGTACCTCATGAACCCGACTAAACGGCACGAAATTTTTACGCTATTAAAATCAGCCAACCCGCATCCGACAACTGAGCTTGAATATAGCTCACCATTCGAACTGCTAATAGCCGTGATACTCTCCGCACAAGCTACTGACAAGGGAGTTAATCGGGCAACCCGGGAGTTATTTCCTCAAGCAAACACACCAGAGAAGATTCATGCTTTGGGTGAAACGGGCCTACTTGAATTTGTCAAAAGTATTGGGCTATACAAAACCAAAGCAAAAAATATCCTGGCTACTTGCCAGCTACTCATCCAACATCATGGTAGTGAAGTGCCGCGTACTCGAAAACAATTGGAGAAACTTCCCGGCGTAGGGCGTAAAACAGCTAATGTAATATTGAATACTGCTTTTGGTGAACCCACTATTGCTGTGGACACACATATTTTTCGGGTTTCTAATCGTACGGGTATTGCTCCTGGAAAAAATGTGATGGAGGTAGAATTAAAGTTACTTAAAGTTGTACCCAAAGAATTCCGCCTGGATGCCCATCATTGGTTAATACTCCATGGACGTTACGTATGTAAAGCACGAAAACCTGAATGTACAACATGTACTATTAATCACTTATGTGAATTTAAAGAAAAAATTAGATTCACAAATCGCATTTAATTACCCTATGATTCCAGCTGATTCCTTTGACTCACTATCTCAATAATGTTCAAGCCATCTAGAGAACAAGCACGTCAATTATTCTTCGATACCTGGGATAAGTATCGTCAGAAAGAGATTCTTTCAGGCCTGGAAGATATTGTATTAGAAGTTATATTACTACATCCTGAGTATCATGATATGCTTGATAACGCTGAGCGCTATCGTGACAAGGATTATCTGCCAGAAATGGGAGACACGAATCCTTTTTTACATATGAGCATGCATGTCGCAATTAAAGAACAGCTTTCCATTGATCAACCTATCGGTATCTGTGAGCGATTTGAGCACTTATTAAAAATAACTGGGAATAAACACGATACCATGCATCAAGTCATGGAGTGTCTTGCTGAAATGATATGGCAAGCACAGCGCAATCAGTCTGCACCCAATGCTACTGTTTATTTTGAATGCCTAGATAAACAAATAAGTTAAATAAGAAAAACGAGATATAACAACATTATGCGATATCTCGTTTTTATTAGACTCAAAGGTAAGTTTCTAATTAAATTTACTTCTTTGATTTCAAGTCGCCTGCTTGGCCTGAATAATAAAATGCCAAATTTTCAATATCTTCTGTGCTCAGCGCTGCAGCCATTCCAGCCATAATAGGATCTTTTCGCGCTCCAGACTTATAGTCTTTCAAAGCCTTTTCTAAGTAAGTTCTATGCTGTCCGCCAATCTTTGGGAAATTTGGAGCAGGACTATTACCATCTGCACCATGACATGAAGCACAAACTGCTGCCGCTTTAGTTTCGCCTGCTCCAATATCAGCTGCAATTACTTGCCCAGATATTAACAGGGCCACACCGCTTACTGCGGCAATAACAAAATTCTTCATAATGCGTTCCTTGCGTTTATAACTCAATTAATTTACGGCGTAATAAGCAGCCAAATCTTCTATGTCTTGCTGAGACAACGTAGCGGCTATCGCTTTCATACTCGGATGGTTACGACTACCATTTTTATACGCCTCAAGTGCCTTTGCTAAATAAGCGGCATGCTGCCCACCAATCTTCGGCACATGATATGCCACGGGATAGGCTGTACGATAACCAGCTACGCCATGACAACCTTCACACATGGAAGTTTTCTCTTTCGCTGCTGCAGGGTCACCTGCAGCCTGAGTTATGCCAGAAAATACCAGCAGCATGCTCAAAGCAAGTAATAAATTCATAATTATTTTTTGTTTCATTGTAAGTCTCATCCTCTCAAATGTGGAACTTTAAACGATGCGCTTTATTTGGTCAATAAATAGCGAGTATGTCCATGTTGTTTATAGGGAAATGTCATTATAGATTCTGCCCTGTCAAAGCGCATTTTGCCTCCAATTCTTCCCATCTGACAAGACAGTCCGTCAACTCTTTTTCAATCGCAGAGAAACGCATTTGCAGCACTTTTACTTCGTCTGGGCGATCTCGATAGATTGTTGAGTCACTCAACCGCAAACTGATATTTGCCTGCTCCTGTTCCAAAGCTTCCAGTTTCGCAGGTAATGTTTCAAGTTCCTTTGTTTCATGATTATCAAGTTTTTTAGTCTGCGCTGTTGATTTTCGTGGTTTAAGCATTTTAGACGATGAAACGTCCGGCTGCTGGGATACCGTCTTTTGTGAAACTGTCGTCGCCACAAAACCTTTAGCACGTACCCAGTCTTCATATCCACCAACATACTCACGTAATACGCCGTCACCCTCGAATGCAACGACTTGCGTAACAACATTATCCAGAAATTCCCGATCATGACTGACCAGAAATAGTGTACCAGAATAACCCTGTAACAAAACCTCTAACAATTCAAGTGTTTCGATATCGAGATCATTAGTGGGTTCATCTAATACCAATACATTAGCTGGCCGTGTAAATAACCGTGCCAATAACAAACGATTACGTTCGCCGCCTGAAAGTGATTTTACTGGGGAGCGCGCACGCTGCGGCGCAAATAAAAAATCTTCAAGGTAACTGATAACATGTTTCCTTGCGCCATTGATTTCTATGAAGTCAGAACCCTGACTGATTGTTTCAGTTAGAGTCATGTTGTCATTCAACTGCTCACGCATCTGGTCAAAATAGGCGACTGACAACTTGGTTCCTTGCTGTACAACACCCGAGTCAGGTTGTAATTCACCTAATATCAATTTTAATAAAGTGGATTTCCCCGCGCCATTGGGACCGAGCAAACCAACTCGATCACCACGCAGAATACGACATGAAAAATCATTGATAACAGATTTGTCACCATAACTTTTATTGACATGCTCTAGCTCTGCAACTAACTTTCCCGATCGTTCCCCGGCATCAACACTAATACGTGCTGCACCCACACGATCCCGCCGTGCTGCACGCTCCAAGCGCAAAGCTTCCAGTTGTCGTACTCTGCCCTCATTACGCGTACGTCTTGCCTGTATTCCTTTACGTATCCAGACTTCCTCTTGCGCCAACACTTTATCGAACTTCTGATTATGCACCGCTTCAATTTCTAGCATTTCTGCCTTTTTAATCTGATAATCTGCAAAATTTCCTGCGAAAGTTTCCAGATTTCCGCGATCAAGCTCAATAATTTTTGTGGCCACATTATCCAGGAAACGTCGATCATGCGTAATCAGCAATACGCTACCAGAAAAACCTTTGAGCAGCCCTTCTAACCATTCAATGGAAGAAAAATCCAGGTGATTGGTCGGCTCATCAAGTAACAGCACATCTGGCAACATGACCAGTGCACGTGCAAGTGCCACACGTTTTCTGACGCCACCGGAGAGATGCTCAAGCAATGTATCGGCAGGCAAGCCCAACTTATCAATCACGGTTTCTACGCTTGCCTGAATGCTCCAACCATCTTGAGCTTCCAGCTCACCTTGCAAATCTTGCAAGCGGATCAGCAATGCCTCAGTATCTTCGCTGCCATCACTCAAAGCATGAGAAACAGCGTGATAATCAAGTAATGTTTGGCTAATACTACCCAAACCATTAGAGACCTCTTGAAAGACTGTATTGGCAGCATCCAATTCAGGTTCCTGCGAAACATATGCCAATTTTAAACCAGGCGCGCACCATAATTTACCATCATCTAACCTAATTTCGCTCGCCAACGCACGCAGCAAGCTTGATTTGCCGCCACCATTTCTACCAATTAGTCCAACGCGTTCACCTGAATCAAGCTGCAAGTTCACATGATCCAATAACGTATGATGACCAAATGCAAGACAGGCTTTTTCAAGTGTAATTAAGGGCATGAGGAATAATTCTTTATAGCGTATTTAAAAAGAGCGCAATTCTGGCATGCTTTGTCAGGCTTGGCAAAGCATGCCTTAATAAAAAATGGAGCCAGCAGGCTCCGTAAACCTAAAGATTTCTTCAATAAATTGAGGAACATTCAGGTTAATTAACTCATCGATGCCACACTAATTTTTTTGGGTTGAACCGCTTCTCGTTTGGGAATCGAAACCTCCAGAACACCATCTTTAGATACTGCTGATATTGCATCTGGATTCGCGGTGTCAGGCAGACTAAAGCGGCGATAAAATGAACCATAAGTCCGCTCAACCCGCTTATAATCCTTCTTCTCGGTTTTTGCTTCAGTCTTCTTTTCGCCTTTAATGGTTAATACACCATCCTCCATACTGACATCTATTTCTTCCGGCTTAACGCCCGGAATATCTGCATGAATTATAAACTTGTTAGGTTCCTCCTTAATGTCAACAGCAGGCGCCCATTCCGCAGTGGCTGTGGAACCCTCAACTGTCCCACGATCCAATTCTCTTTGTAACTGACTCAGCAAACCCCAAGGTTCATAACGTGTAATAGCCATAATAACCTCCATTCAGATTAAAAGTACCCCCAACAATCAAATGTGCAAACTCAAAGCGATATAGATATCTTGTAACGACAAAACTAAATATGCTTTCAGTAATTGATATAGGCTCTTTTATTTCTTTTTCAACCCTTGTCTTTTAAAATTATCCTGGCCTACAAATAAAGTTTGGGGCTATCCCAGATAACGCAATAATGTGTTATCTGGGACAGCCCCAAAAACTTTACTCAACTATGGAGGAGTTGCAAAAAGACCTAGACGAATGGATGAAATACTATAACAATGAACGCACTCATCAAGGGAAAATGTGCAGTGGCCGCACTGATTTCTGTGGCTTTGTTTATTACGCTTGCTATGACTCGAGCTGTCAGTGAACATGGTGGGAACATCATGTCACAATTTGGGCCCGGGGCACTTCTAAACCTTCTCTTTTGTCTGTCAGCTTCAGGACTGTGAAGTGGCCCCCTTTAACTAGACAACCTGAAGATAAATTAAACTCTGACATGGT
>CAXBGL010000091.1:0-11023 GCA_963975255.1 uncultured Nitrosomonas sp.
GGTGCAGGGCGCGCGGAGCAAATTTATTAATTGGTTCCATTATCGGTTTGTGGATCTCAACGTCCAAGCCGAGAATCGACACAATATTCACCTGTTAGCACAACTTAAGGAAGGCTTGCAGCAAAGCAGTAAAAATTCTGAAGAATATGTTAAAAGCTTAGACTGGGCGCAGCGAGTGGATGTTCTTCAGGATCCTCTTATCAATCTAACACGCAATTATAATTATTTATATGATATATTTTTAATTGACGCCACAGGAAATATTCTCTACACCATAGCCCACGAATCAGATCTTGGTACTAACCTTTTTACCGGTCCACTCTCCGACACCCGCTTTACTCGTAGCGTCAAGACTACCCTGAAGACCGGGCAATCTTTATTTTCTGACCTAGAACGCTATGCCCCGACCAATGATCAATTAACTGGCTTTTTCACTGCTCCGCTAATGGATGAATTGGGTAATATAATCGGGGTGCTCGCCTTCCAAGTCCAATTCGAGAAAATACCTAATAATATTATCGCTATAAATGATAAATACAGCAATAGCTCACAAGTTCATTACCTGTTAGGCGCAGATGGTTATCTGCGTTCCAAGATCAAAAACAACTATAACTACTCGGAAGTATTGAGTAAGTTTATAGATACCAGGTCGTTCCAACAATGGAGAAAGGCAAATAGCGAGGATAGAAAGTTACTCCAGGAAACTGGTTATTATATCGGCATCGATGGCCACCAAGTGATGGGGATGTATCAGAATGTACAGGTTCCGGGAGTTAAATGGGTACTTGTTAGTGAAATTAATCAGGCGGAAGCACTTGCAGACGCTCATTGGTTGGGTGCAGCAACGCTGATCTTAGTTGTGTTGACTGGTCTGTCAGTAGCACTCTTGGCGATTTACCAGGCTAGACGCATCGTACAACCTATTAGTCAGCTTGTTAACGCCAGCAAAGCTGTCTCTGCAGGAGAAGTAGAGCAAAAGGTAGTTGTCACAGTAGACAATGAGATTGGGGACTTAGCTAAGGCCTTTAATCATATGCTGGCAGTACAGAATGAGTATGCCAAGACTCTCGAGATGAGCCAGAAGCAGACAGAACGGGCATTAAACGATCTGGCCATGCAGAAATTGCGCTGGATCAACATTCCATTGTTGCCGTTACGGATGTTACGGGGACTATAACCTTTGTCAATAATAAATTCATTGAAATCAGTGGCTACAGTCAAGAAGAATTATTGGGGCAGAATCATCGTTTGCTGAATTCTGGTCATCATGATACTGATTTTTTCCGCGCGCTGTATCGCACCATCGCCAAGGGTGAAGTATGGCATGACGAAATCTGTAATAAAGCAAAGGATGGTCAAATCTATTGGGTGGATACCACCATCGTTCCTTTTTTAGATAAAGACCGAAAAAAACCAGTAAGTTACATTGCCATTCGTACCGACATCACTGAGCGTAAACATACTGAGACGGCCATGCAAAAGGCCAAAGAAACAGCCGAAGCAGCTAATCAGGCCAAGGGTATGTTTCTAGCTAACATGAGCCATGAAATTCGTACGCCGATGAATGGTATTATCGGTATGACAGGCCTGTTATTAGACACTAATCTTGATGAGAACCAGCGTGGACATGCCTTTACTGTTAGACGTAGTGCCGAGTCCCTGCTTATTATTATTAATGATATCCTTGATTTCTCGAAGATTGAGGCCGGCCGATTTGAGCTAGAAATTCTCAATTTTGATCTGGGTGAATTGATGGAAGACTTTGCTGACGCGGTTGCCCTGCGTGCAGCAGAAAAGGGAATTGAATTGATTTGTCCCGCTAATCCAGAGTTGAACAACTGGTACAAGGGTGATCCTGGGCGTATTCGTCAGATACTGACCAATCTTGTAGGGAATGCTATTAAGTTCACCGAACAAGGCGAAGTATCAGTAAGTTATGCGCTGGAAACGCAGCAAGGAAATCGCAACCTCCTACGCTTCATAGTAGCAGATACAGGTATCGGACTGGACACCGAACAAGAGCAGAAGCTGTTTGAACGTTTTAGTCAGGCCGATAGCTCCACAACCCGTCAATATGGAGGGACCGGTCTGGGATTGGCTATCAGTAAGCAGTTAACGGAATTAATGGGAGGTGAAATCGGGTTCGAAAGCGAACTGGGTCAAGGCGCTATCTTTTGGTTTACAGTTGATCTGGAGATTGCCGAAGAGCAATCAACGCCAGTATGTACGGATGGCTTGCTGAGTCAAAAAATCCTGGTGGTGGATGACAACACCACCAACCGTGAGTTGCTTGACCAGATTCTTACTGTCTGGGAAATAGAACATGGTTTGGCTGAAGATGGCCTCACAGCACTAGCAGTATTGAAGGAGGCCGCCTCGGTGGGTAAGCCTTATAGCATCGTCCTTCTTGACATGCAGATGCCGGGTATGGACGGCGCCCAAATTGGTACATTGATCCAGAGCGACACACAATTAGCCGATACTCGTTTGGTGCTACTTACCTCGCAGGGACGACAGGGAGATGCTAAAAAAATGCATGAGATAGGCTTTAGCGGTTATCTTTGCAAGCCTATACGCCAATCAGAGCTTTTCAATGTTTTACAGCAGGTGGCTGGGGGCAGTGGTGCAAATAAACAGCTAATAACCCGCTATACTTCTCGGGAGCAGCAAGAGCTGCAATTCACGGCCCGAGTGTTGGTGGTAGAAGACAACATCATTAATCAGACAGTGGCGCAAGGTATACTGGAAAAACTTGGCCTTTATGTCGATGTGCTCGCAAATGGCCAGGAAGCAATTCGAGCCCTTGAACAATTACCCTATGACTTCGTGTTTATGGACTGTCAAATGCCGGTTATGGATGGTTACACTGCTACTAAAATAATCCGCGACCGACGATCCCAGGTTCTTTCGCACACGATTCCAGTTATTGCTATGACCGCCAATGCAATGCGAGGTGATCGAGAAAAATGTATTGCAGCAGGGATGAATGATTACATCAGTAAGCCTGTAGATCCTGGTCGTTTGCGACAAGCACTGATGCGATGGTTACCCAATTATCATTATCAAACCAAAACACAGGAAGAGACCATTAAGACTGACGGAGTTATGGACGACTCTAAGCCAGTAACCTTTGATACGATTGAAGCGCAGCTACCTATTGAGCCGGTGTTTGATTATGCTGCGATGAGCTCACGACTAATGAATGATGAAACGCTAATTCGCACTGTGGCGGAATCATTTATGACTGATATGTCTAAACAGATTGAACAATTCCAGTTAGCAGTAGATACCGGTGATATAGAAAGGGCTGCTGCTCAAGCACATAAAATTAAAGGTGCATCTGCTAATGTGGGTGGTATGGTATTCAGTGCCTTTGCTTTTCAGATGGAGCAGGCAGGGAAGTCCGGTGACTTAAAGGTCATGTGCGAAGGTTCTAGAAGGATGGAACAATATTTTGTGCAACTCAGAATGGCGATAAAGGAGAAATTATTATAAAACTCCTGATTGCAGAAGACGATCTTACTTCCCGCACCATACTGGCAGCAATAACTGGCAAATGGGGTTATGAACCTATTGTAGTAGAAGACGGGGAAGCTGCCTGGGAAATATTGCAAGAGGAAGATCCGCCACGGTTGCTACTGCTTGACTGGGAAATGCCAATACTCAATGGCATAGAACTATGTCAACGCATTTGCGAGAAGGAAACAAACGATCCACCTTATATAATCCTACTGACTTCGCGCAGTGAGTCGATTGATATTGTTGCTGGGTTACAAGCGGGCTCTAATGAATACATAGCTAAGCCCTTTGTTAATACAGAGCTACAGGCACGTTTGCAGGTGGGGGAACGCATGCTGAAACTACAGGCTGAATTGAATCAGGCACGAGAAGACCTTGCTTTTCAGGCGGATCATGATGTCTTGACAGGGTTAATGAATAGGCGTGCTGTAATGCGGTCACTAGAAAAGGAAATATCTCGAGCACAGCGAACACAGGAGGCGCTGTGCATCGCTCTATGTGATATTGATCATTTCAAAGAGGTCAACGATACCTATGGACACCTTGCAGGTGATTTGGTTCTACAAGAGGTGGCGGAACATATGATCGCGACACTCAGACCCTATGATCATATTGGCAGGTATGGAGGCGAAGAGTTTCTAATTGTGTTAAATGCTCGCAGTGACCAGGTGTTAAATACATTTGAACGATTACGCCGGGCTACCGCTGAGAAGCAATTTGTAATTGAGCAAACGACACTGAGCATAACGATGAGTTTTGGTATAACAGTATTATTGCCAAACGCAGATAATCGCGATGCCAAATCGTTGATCGCCTGCGCCGATCGAGCACTTTATAAAGCTAAAAATGCCGGGCGTAATCGTGTGGTTTCTTTGGAATTGAATAGTTCAGGGCAAACTTAAATCGTTTATTGCTACGTCATTGGCAACTGCATATATTCCCCATCTAGATTGCATGAGCCATAATATGGGCGCATGTTATCCGGAAAGTCCGCAGCGACTGGTAACAATTGAACATCAATTGCAGGGTTCAGGACTTTTTTCTCAACTACAACGTTATGACGCACCCTGCGCCAGTATTGAGTAATTGCCACGTGTCCACAGTCGGGATTATATTGAACATATGCACCGTGACGTACCTGAGTCAGGCTTGACTTATCTGGAACCTGACACCGCGTGAATCCCTTTACGTTGAATGCGGCATTGCGTGCGGCAGGGGCCGTAATATTGATGTCGGTATTAGAAGGTGGTTATGAACTCAGTGCATTGGGGCGTTGTGTTACTGCACATATTAAGGTGCTGAATGAACGTGAATAAATTTTTGGCTAAATCGTATCAGGTGTTTTTGTGGAAGACTCGGCAATAATTGCCTGCAATTCATGAAATAATAAACGAAAACTTTTGGGCGGTTTATTGGCAAGTTTTTCTTTATGCGTATGTCGTACCAGTAATCGTAAGTGTTGTATGTCGGCAGCAGGATATTTTTCAGCAAATTCAGTGAACGCGTCTTCATCTGTCAGGAGGCGGTCACGCCAGCGCTCAAGCAAGTGTAGTAGCGCAGTTTGTTGCAAAGGCACATTACGCCAGGAATCCAGTTGTTCTTGAATGGGCAGTACGTCAATTTTGCGCATGACTTTACCTATGTATTGCAATTGCCGACGGCGTGCACCATGCTTACGAATTTTCTTTGCTTCCAAGACAGCATCCATTAATATTTCTGGTAGTTCAAGTTCATGCAGCTTCTTCAGATCCAGCTCAACCAATAGCTCACCAGTTTCTTGCAACGCATGCATTTCCTGTTTACGCTGTGTTTTACTGGGTGGTGCATTCTGATCGATATCGTTTTCTGAGTTATTTTGCATGGTAACCGCTGTAATGCAGTATCAAGAAGCTGCTATCATAACGCCTTAATCCCATTTAATTCGTTTTTTTAACTTATCAATACAGCATAAACTGTTTAATTGCCCAGCTTATTTTTACCATAAAGCTAATTCTATGAACAATCTACCTGCGTCAAACACTCGATTCTCGTATCCATTCACTAATCTTCAACAAATTGCACACGATATTCTCGCGCATGCCAAGCAGGGTGGTGCCAGTGCGTGCGAAACCAATGTGTCCGATGGTTTTGGCCAGACGGTTACAGTGCGCCAGAGCGCAGTAGAAACGATTGAATACAATCGCGATAAAGGGCTCTCGGTAACAGTTTATATTGGCCAGAAGCGTGGAAATGCTAGCACTTCTGATTTTTCTCCACAAGCCATCAGCGATACAGTTTCTGCCGCACTTTCTATAGCGCGCTACACGGCTGAAGATGATTGTTCAGGGCTGGCGGATGTTACATTATTGGCACAAACGTTTCCAGATCTTGATTTGTATTATCCCTGGGAGTTGTCCGTAGAAGCGGCGATACAAATCGCCCGGAGTTGTGAGGAAGCCGCGTTTTCGGTGGATAAACGGATTACTAACTCGGAGGGCGCGGGTATTTCATTAGGTGAATCACAGTTTGTCTATGCGAACAGTCATGGTTTTATGGGTGGGTATCCTATTTCTCGTCACAGTGTCAGTTGTGTTGTGATTGCAGCTCAAGATGACACTAAACAGCGTGATTATTGGTATAGCGTCGCACGTGATGCGGCAGATTTAGAGCAGGTGGATACGATTGGGAAAAAAGCAGGGGTGCGTACGGTTGCGCGTCTGGGTGCGAAGAAAATTGCAACGTGTGAAGTCCCGGTATTATTTGAGGCGCCTATTGCTTCTGGTTTAATCGGACATTTTGCCTCAGCGGTGAGTGGCGGCAGCCTGTACCGGAAATCATCATTTTTGTTGGATAGTGTAGGTCAGCAGGTTTTTGCCCCAGACATTCAGATTCGTGAATTACCGCATATCCGGAAAGGCTTGGCAAGTAGTGTGTTTGACGATGAGGGGGTGGCAACGCGGACGCGTAACATCGTCAAAA
Organism: uncultured Nitrosomonas sp.; assembly: GCA_963975255.1. GTDB lineage: Bacteria > Pseudomonadota > Gammaproteobacteria > Burkholderiales > Nitrosomonadaceae > Nitrosomonas. The sequence goes on from CAXBGL010000091.1 coordinate 6,478, forward strand.
ATGGCGTGTTACAGGGTTATTTCTTGGGTAGTTATTCTGCGCGCAAACTTGGGCTAACCTCGACGGGAAATTCGGGTGGTACGCATAATTTGATTTTTGAAAACAAATCCCCCGAGGATTTTAATGCGCTGTTGAAAAAAATGGATAAAGGTTTGTTGGTAACAGAACTAATGGGGCATGGCGTGAACGGCGTAACGGGAGATTATTCCCGAGGTGCCTCAGGTTATTGGGTTGAGAATGGAGAAATTGCTTATCCCGTAGAGGAAATTACCATTGCTGGTAATTTAAAGGAAATGCTACTGGGTATCGTTGCCGTGGGTGACGATGTAGTTGTCCGCGGATCAAAACAATGCGGCTCGATTTTAATAGACCGAATGACTGTTGCGGGTGGTTAAACCCAAGAAAAATCGTATGAGCGGCCTGCGCAAATTTGAACAAGCTGTTGGCAAGCTTTCGGGTGCTTTTGGTTGGCTGGCAGGTTGGTTATGTATTCTAATGATTGGCGTGGTATTTATTGACGTCATTGCGCGCTACGTTTTTGAAGCGGGCTCGATTGCTATGCAAGAAATAGAATGGCATTTGTTTGCGGCAGTGTTTTTGCTGGGTGCGGCTTACACCATGCGCGAAGATTCAAATGTTCGGGTTGACGTGTTTTACGCACGAATGAGCACTTCAAAAAAAGCCATGGTAGATATTTTTGGCACAGTCGTTTTTGTCATCCCCATGTGTTCGCTGATTTTGTTTAGTTCTTATGATTTTGTCATCTATCCGTATGAAATACAGGAAATTTCCAACGATCCTGGTGGTTTGCATTACCGCTTTGCATTTAAGGCTTTGTTGCCCCTTGGTTATTTTTTAGTTCTGATTCAATCGCTTGCAGTTATTTCACGTAATGTGCGTATTCTGGCAGGGGATACCGCTAATGATGCACCAGTGCATCAAGAAAAATCATGATTGCGTTGATCATGTTTCTAGTCTGCCTGGTGTTGTTAGCACTGGGTTTCCCAGTAGCCTTTACATTTGGCGGCGTGGCACTGCTCTTTGGGCTATATTCTGAAGGCCTGCAATTATTCATGCTGGTGGCTTACCGCATGGAATCCATCATGACGAATATTACGTTAATGGCGGTGCCGTTATTTATCTTCATGGGACTTATCCTGGAGAAATCGGGTATTGCAGAAAGAATGCTGGAATCCATGGGTGCTTTGTTCGGCCATGTACGCGGTGGATTGGCAGTTTCAACGATATTGGTTGGTATGATGTTGGCCGCATCCACGGGTGTCGTAGGCGCATCAGTTGTTACAATGGGATTGATTGCGTTGCCTGTTATGCTGAAATTTAACTATGACAAGCAGTTAGCCAGTGGTGTAATTTGTGCATCCGGCACATTGGGGCAAATTATTCCTCCTTCCATCATTCTTATTATTATGGGTGATGTATTACAAAAGCCCGTGGGTGATTTTTATCGTGCGGCCCTATTACCGGGCTTATTGTTGGTGGTGTTATATATTATTTATTGTCTTGTTCTGGCGTTACTGAAAAAAGAGGTTGCACCCCCCATCCCGCGTATTAATGCCCCGCTTGCATCACAATATTGGCGTGCATTCAAAACGATTGTGCCCGCGTTAACATTGGTGATGGTTGTGTTGGGAACAGTGATTATGGGTGTCGCAACACCGACTGAATCCGCTGCAATGGGGGCTGTTGGTGCCATAGTATTGGCATTGATGGGTGGCAGCCTCAGATTTTCTATGCTGCATCAAGTGGCCATGGAAACGACTAAAATCAGTGCAATGGTATTTACCATTCTTGCGGGCGCAACATTTTTCTCCATGGTCTTCACCTATACCGGTGGTGATGAAGCCGTTGCGCAGGTTATGGCGCACATTCCAGGGGGTAAGTGGGGTTTTGTTGTGCTCATGATGATGCTGATATTCCTACTTGGATTTTTTATCGATTTCGTCGAAATCGCCTATATTTTTATTCCCATGGTTGCACCCATATTGATGAAGTTAGGGATCGACCCGCTTTGGTTCGGCATACTTGTTGCCATGAATCTACAGGCTTCTTTTCTGACCCCACCTTTTGGGTTCTCATTATTTTATTTCCGAGGTGTGGCGCCCGCGTCAATCAGTACACTCGATATTTATCGTGGTGTTATCCCATTTATTTTTCTTCAGCTCGTGGCATTAGCGATCGTGATGGTGTTTCCTGGAATAATTAGACTGTTTTAATTGTTAAGCATTATTTCTTTTTCAAGAAAAATGTAAAGGTCTCCGTTGTTTCGGATAGCGATAAGAGGTTATTTCCCGTTTGCTCAGCAAAAACCTGAAAATCAATGACTGATCCCGGGTCCGTAGCAACAATTTTGAGAACTTGTCCGTGGGTCATTTCTGCCAGAGATTGTTTGGTGCGTAGTATGGGTAATGGGCAAACGAGACCGCGTGCATCCAGTTCTTTATCAAAGTCCATGTTTGGGTACTGTAAATATAATTGTGTCACCGATAAGGTATACCAGACAAAAATTTATGCTTATTTGGCTAGCCTGAATATTACATCAACTGGTGGAATTTTAACTCCAAACTCATTTGAGTTGAGTGTGTTCGTGACCCTAAGTGCAGTTATTCTGCACTGAAAGAAGCATGTACAGAAAAATATGGGTGCAATAAAATAAAAGAATCAATAAAATTAATGTGTAGTAATCTTGCGTAATGCATGATTTGTAAAAATTTCAATGAGCAATGGAAAGGCCGAAGTTATTTATTTATCGAGATTAATGTAATGATAGAGATAGTAAGAATTTGTCGTCGAACTGATTTCTCCTGTACCAGGCACAATCGATTTACACTACCTATTAAATCGGCTATCTTGATCAACAATCGATAAAATAATAGTCAGGGTTCTTTTATTAAACTGCTTCATTCGTCCAAATAAATTGGCAACAAGATTGCATTGCTAGTCTTTTTCTGTAGTTTTCTTCTTATAAGAACAAAAGGAGTCGGATTTATGAAAAGCTTATTATCTGCCGTATTCGCGATTGTTGCATTCAATTTTTCTGTTGCCACATATGCTGTTACACCAATCGATGGGTGCCCAAATGGATTTAAATCTGCAACGATTGATGTCAAAATTACAGTTTCATCAAACTTGACCGGGTGTCCACTGTTAGAAGATAGGCGTTTGCGCAGATTAGTTAATAGACATGGCGTGGGTAATATCTTCGCTTATCCTACTATACCTGGCACATGTCTATCGGGAACTGATCTTACAGGAACGATTACATCTTACGATGGGGTGGTTTATGTGACAGGGTCTTCTGAGTCTGCACAGCGGTTATTCCCTGAGGCAGCGGCTATAAATCCCGAACTGGGCGGTTTATTCCTGACTGGTAATTCTGAAAATGGAGCGTTTGCATCTGGAGCCGCAATGACAGTAGTATCTCTTGAGGGACAAAATGCACCCCTTAATTTGCAATTGGTTCTTTCTGAGAATTTTACGATTGACTTTTCAGTTTTTCCGTTTGTCGATACTGAAGATTTCTTGATTGTTGGAGCTAATGGTGCAAATGTGATAGGGCACCTGGTTGGACAAGCACTCATTTCCAATGTAATTGGTGTTCCAATTATAGATGCTCCGTTTACAGTCAACGGTAATATCTGTATTAAATAGTTGTCATTTTTCGATAGTGAATTATAAGGTTTAAGCTGTACAAAAGACGAAATCAAATGTTGTCATGACAATTTCCATTCATTTGGATAATTTGTAAGTTAAGGTTGCATTTTATTTTGTGTCAAACGTATGGCTTGCCGCCTTAATGATGACTCAATTCACTGCGCCTGCCAGCTAATTGAAAATAGTAATCGCTAATGAGCACAACTCATTCGTAGTGTAGTGATTCGGCAGTGGATATTTTTGTCGCGATAATTGCCGGATAAATTGCTGAGACGCAACAAGTAAATACGGCAAAGCACGAGATTAATAAGGTTGCTTCCGTTGACCAGATATATTCATACTGAAACAAGGTGAAGTGATTAAGAAAGGAGACGCTGACCATGCCTAATGTAGTTCCCAGCATTACGGCCAGCACAGCGCCAACAAGTCCGATAACCAGGCCTTCGACTAGTAGCAAACGAAACATTTGTATTCGGTCTATACCAGTGTTTTTAATACCGAGAGTTCTCTACCCCTTGAATGAACCTGGATCAATAATGTGTTTACGATACCGATGAATGCCAGAAGAATAGTCATATATAAAATAAAATCAAAAATCAAAAAATCCTTATCAATCTCACTTAGTTGCCAATGTTGCATGCGGGGCCCAGATTTTGTAAATTGATAATACGGTTCCAGACTATGTCGTTGATGATAGGCGAGGGATGTCTTGTTGTTTTTTGCACTGCGGACTACTGCAAAATCCCCCAGGGTCTTTTCCAAATTATCGCGAAACAATGAATTGCCGTCACTAAACAAAGCAAAAGACTTAATATCTACATATTGGGCCTGTCGCGTAATTCAATTGTGAGTGTATTTTCGTACAAAGGAGACT
>CAXBGL010000092.1:0-10974 GCA_963975255.1 uncultured Nitrosomonas sp.
ACCAATTTAAGCTGAATCAGGCCGCCTCTATTAGATGTTAACGGGACAGTAGTGTGTTATAGAACAATGTTAGCTAATTGTAAATAATTTTTTCTGAAGAACCACACAGGCAGATTTATCATAGACTATCAGTGCACTACTTTACAGTTAATCACTTTTGGCTATAATCATCTCAATTTGGTAAAAATCTTTGGGGCTGTCCTAGATAACGCAATTATGTGTTATCTAGGACAGCCCAAATCTTTATTTCATTATAAGCAACCAATATGTGTTTTTCTTCGGAAGCCAGTTTAATTGCCGGTGGTGTACTCTTGATAACCGGTGTCGCAACAATCAAGAAAGTAAGATGTCAAAGAGATATTCCAATTGCATTAATTCCACTGTTATTTGCCTTGCAACAGTTTACAGAAGGTTTTTTATGGATTGCCCTGGAAAATGGTGATATACCACAAACACAATTCTGGCTAACGAATATATACGGTGTTTTTATTGGAGTTATATGGCCACTTTATGCATCATTTGCTGTGTATCAAGGAGAACCCAGTGTCAGACGCAAAAGAATAATAGTTTTTACTGGATTAGTAGGACTGGGTCTTGCCACTTATACCATCTTGGGGTTATTCAAGCAGCCAGTAGTTTCTGAAATCATTAATTACAGTATTCGTTATCAGCATGAAATTGATAGTCACAGGCTTGTAATGGTTATGTATCTATTGGCAACCTGCATCCCATTTATCATCTCCAGTTACAGATTTTTATATACAGCAGGGATAGTGATAACCATTGGGTTTTTCGTGGCATTCTTTACCTATCAAGAAACATTTGCTTCTGTCTGGTGCTTTTTTGCAGCGATAGCCAGTACATTGATTTATTTTTATATAACGAAGCATATAAAAAAACCACTCATCCCAGTATACATTACAAAAATTCCATCTGTATTTTCTTCTCCAGAGAAAAAATAGATGACTGTATGACCTAAATTAGCAAGGCAGCTGCAACCCGTCGCTCTTCCTCTACCAGGATATTATAAGTACGACAGGTGGCCTTTGTATCCATGACTTCGATACCGATGCCTGATTTAATTAATTGATTGAGTAGCGAGTGGTGCGGAAAAGAGAGACGGGTTCCCGTTCCCAATAATACGATCTCGGGTTGATGAGGAAGTAGGCAGTCAAAATGTGCGAATTCTAGCTGCTCAAGCGTTTGTACTGACCAGTTCTCAATAATATGATCGGGGAATACGATTAAATTTTGCTCATAGCGTTTCTGATTGATCATGACGTATCCATCACCATAACCAGAAAATATATTTTGTTCGGAAAATTTTGAAAGATGTAATTTCAATGATTACTCCCATTCTAATTAAAAGTAAAACAACGCTGCTGATCCATTAGGTTACAGTGCCTTATTGTATCTCTAACACTCTTTTCTCGATAGATATTCGTGTAACAGTCCTTCCTCCATTTTTAATTTTAATCGAACTGCAATGTATAGAATAGGTCCACAGCACTATCCTCTCCTGCTTGAGTAACAATACTTATCTTCGGTGTTAAAGTGTAAGTGAGTTTGGTTACACCTATTGTTGCTGTTGTAAGCCCCCGCTCATAACTAATATATGCACGTGATGAAAGGCGTTTGCCAATTGTGCCAATTTGTCCGGTTAAAGAACTGCTTTTATCTGCTTGTCTGACTGATATCTCATCAACACCGAGTGCATCACTTATCTGCTCTGTAATCCCACCACCTGCCCCCCCTAAGATAGATTCTGCTGCTGTGAGTAATAATGAGGTATCCATTCCACTTGTATTGGGTGAACGACCCAGAACAATCCAGGAAAGCTTTTCTGAGTCAGGTACATTCGGTGTTGATACCAATCGAACCTTGGGTCTTTGCACCGTTCCAATAACCTCAACACCCGCTTCTACAGGTAGTTTCGTACGTACAGCCAGTACATTTAAGCCAGGGTCATCAATTGGCCCATTAAAGTTTACAATTCCACGTTTTACTTCTAGTTTTTGACCGTAAGCCTTATAGATTGCATTGTGGGTAGCAATAGAGCCCGTGACATGAAGGCCTTGTTTGGTGGCGCTTTGTAGCCGTAATTGACCTGCTAGTCGTCCTTCCAAACCCGAGGCGCGCAGGTAAAAGTGTTCACCTAAATCCAATATTGCATCCAAATCAAGAGAATCGTCTTGTGTTTCTGCTTGGGTTTGACCAATAACGACAATGTCATCAGATAATTGTGGTTGACCTGCAGAGGGCTGTGTCAGTAAACCTGCATCCGCAGTAATCTTTCCACCCAGAGTTAATATTTGATTACTGAGTTTGGCGTAACTGCTTCCAGATGCAACGATCCAGTAATTCGATTGATGTGCTATTAGCAAGTGATCGAGTTTAATATTTAGATCACTGTCTTTACCAAAAAGGCCAATAGTACCCGATATAGCAAGACTCCCCGATTTTTTTGGTAGTTTCAAGTTGTCAAGCAATTGGTCTTTAGGTGGTGGTTCATATGGGGAAGAAAAATCCAGCTTTTTAACGTGCAAGGATGATTGGTTAAAATTGGCGACCAATTGTCCTTGTTCAAGTCGAACACCATGGTCGAGTAAGGCCAGATTCAGGTCTTCACCATAAACTTTTCCCTCTAACTTGGGCTTTTCAAAAGTCCCTGACAGGCTTGCTTGTAAGTCAATCTGCCCCTTACTTTTTATACTATCGTCTAGAATTGAGCCAATCCATGAGATATCAGCTAGGTTCATGGTGATCTGCCCATTGAGTGGCGCACTGGGCATAATGGTCCAACTTGCCCCTGACTGAATCAGCGGCAGCGTGAAGCGCGCATCTACTTTACCCAGGCGTTCACTTATTAAAGACAATTCTCCCGCGATTTCTCCATCGAATGCTTTGGCATTGAACTGAAGAGTCTGCAGCTTGATGGGAAGCGGTGATTTCCCAGGTAAGATCCAGTCCCCCTTCTCGCGTGCTATTAATAATCGGCCTGTCAGATGCTTAGCAGATGTGATATTCCATTTGCCACCTAAATATAGCGCTTGCTGTTTTTTTGCATGATCACCTATAGGGTGTAAGGCAAGTCCAGTGAAGTCACCCTGACTCATCCACATTTTAGGTGTCCACTGAGCCACTTCAATATTTGCATGCCCACCCGCCATTGAGAATTTTGCTGATCCAAGCAATACATTTTTTGAGCTCAATTCAAGCGAAGTAGGTGTTAATAAATGAAAGGGTAACGCTCCTGTGACAGAAAGTTGTGACAGTTGTCCAATCCATTGTAACGCTGGATTAGCCTTTGTTGGTGTACTCAGTCCACCATTCGTATGTAACTGAATCTTGATCTGATCACTTACATGTGCCTCAGCCTTTATTGAATGTAGGGATCTTTCGCCCGTCACGTTAATATTTAGGTGCTGAAATTGCTTTTCTTTCTCTATGCGGTAGTTATCTGCATCGAGTTTTAGTGTGATTTTTTCGTCATACAGTTCGCCATTTGCATTCAAGCGAGATATATAATGTTTTTCTTTAAGATCAATATTTTCAACATTGATTTTAAATTTTATATTAGGATCATTAAAATTGCCGCTAAGCTTGGCTTGTGTATGCAGAGATCCATTAAGACCCAATCCGATTTGCGCCAGTGCTGGGGCAGCAATATCCAGTTGAATTGAGTCGCCGGGTGAACCAAAATCACCCTCGATACGTAATCTATTTGAACCCACAAGTAGATTAACTTTACTTTTTAATTGATTGGAATCATTAAATTCAATGTGTCCATTTCCAGTCACGGGGTGCTCTTCCAGCAGACTGTTTGTGATTTGAAATTTTACCGTGCCAGCTACTTGAGGAGATAAATTTCCCGTAAGTTTGAGTGATGAATTCAGGTCAGAAAAGGGTGCTTGCAAGAAATCAGCAAGATTAAAATGTTTGAGATTACCTGAAAAACTAAATGGTTTCTGGTTGATAAGATCTAGCTTACCTTGTCCTGACAACTGAGATCGACCGCGACTGAGATGAAGACTTTCCAGTGCAATGGTTTCGGCAGTACTGACTACCTGTGCATTTAGATTTAAAGTGTCATCCTTAAGCGTAACAATTGCTTGCTGCGTTTGCTTGTTGCCATTCAGTTTAATTTGACCACTGACTCGAGCAGAACGTAGGCGACTATCCAATGCCTTTGGATTAAGCTGACTAACAATCAAATCAGCGAATCCCGATGATTGCTTGAGTCGCCAGGAAATATTTCCAGACATGATGCCATTATCTGCTAAGTGTAAGAGAAGATCGTCCAGTTGTAATAATTCGGCGGTGAGTGTTAGGCGCGTACTGACTTCACTTAAGGGTAAATGGTTACTATCATAAGTACCCGCTATATTATTTTTTACTACTAAATTTCCTGAAAGCGGCCCCGTTTCATCTTGCTCATGCAGATCAGCGTGCAGCGTTAGATTCGCTTTGGGTGCGTCAGACGCAAAAATTTTGGGATTAAACCCGTCTACTGATATGCGTATAGCGCCAATTGGTAGCGCGGCATAGGGGCGTAATTGTGCCACCATGTCTGCGTTGACACCCGCTATTTTTCCTTCAAGCTTTGTGTTAAGTTGCTCCAGATTACCTGTAATAGTCGTGAAAATATTTACTTTGGACAACTGATTTGTGTCCAGTTCAGTTTGACCAGCGAGCCTGCCCTGAGCGGTCAGATTGAATGGTCGATTGCCATCAATTTTAGCTGAAGCATTGAGCTTACCTAATTTTGAAATGAACTGCAGTGTTGATAAATCATGTTGTTTACCATCACTTTCTAGTTTTGCGGACAGTGCTGTTGCGGCAAAGTCTGGTTCATCGCCTTCTTTTGTAAAAAGACGCAAAGTTGCAACGTGAAGTTTAAGTATAGATACTGCGACCGGTAAACGTAAGCTTTCGGGTAATATTGAGGGTGTGTCTGATGGCTTTACGTGCACTTCAATATTTTTTGCCGACACGACAAGGATGGACAATTTTCCTGCTAATAACGCGCCAGGTTGCCAATCCAATTTAATGTCTTGTACCGTAAGTTGTAGATCAGGACTGTTGAAGTGTATGGAATCTAAACGCATGGTCCGCAATGTGCCGTGAACACCTTCAAATGACAGACTACCTGCGCTGGTACGCGACACAGTAGACAAGAGCCACTGTAGGCCTGAGGTACTGGTTAACAACCAATACCCCCCTGTAGCCGTGAGGATACCAGCCATCAACAGAAGAATGAAAAGCCATCTTTTATATTTATGGATTAATGGCATGCTCGGATTTTATTGCTTAACATGATTAAAAGGCAACAGCCATTGAGAAATGCAGGCGCAGTGTACCGGTCTCATGTCCCCTGGCTAAATCAAGCGCAAGGGGCCCGGCAGGGCTACGCCAACGTACACCCGCGCCATAACCAAATGAAGGGTCTAGTTTTTGCCAATTATCCGCAGCACTGCCGATATCTGCGAACAGGGCAGCCCCCCAATTCTGGGTAATCCAGCGTGTGTATTCTAAAGTGCCCGTTGCCAGCGCACGACCACCTACGATTGCATTACCTTCGCGTACGCCTAAGCTTAGGAAATCATAACCGCGCACAGATTGTGTTCCACCCGCACGAAATAAATATTCTTGAGGAATACCGGAACTTGATTTTGCAAGCGTATAGCCTGCTTCAGCACGTAGAAAAAGCACATCATGTTTGCCAATGGGCCACCAGCTTTGGTGGCGCGCATAAGACCTTATAAAATCCTGGTCTGACAATAACTGTTGGATTGCGCCACCAATACGTACTTCTGTTACATTGCCGTGTCGGATATGCAAAGGGTTATCAACGACGTGATAACGCCAGTGCCAATCCAGTACTAACGCCTTATTGATTTGATTGATTCCACCAGATGGGCGTTTTCTTTCCCTTTGCCAACTGAGGCTGATTTGTCTGAGAATGCTTATAGTTCGATAGTTACGTGTCAAGCTGACTTTTTGTCCGATCGTCTCCAGACCCTTAATATCAGTCATGAGATGACTGGCGCTCAATGAATATTGAAAATTATTTTTATCTGGCAGTGTTTCAATCCCTGCAAAAAATGTCTGACGTTTCTGCTCCAGACGCAGTGTGCTACTCAAATTCCATGCGCGATCAAGGAAATTATAATTACGAAAGTTTATCTCACCACGCCCACCGTTGTTAGAACTGAAGCCTGCACCAAATGCAACGCGTTGAGATTGCATTTCAGTCAGAATCACCTGAACGGGTGCTGCCTCATGCAAGGTTATGTCAGGTTTAATGCTGATTGAGACTGAGTTAAAATGCGGAATGTTTTGTAATGCTATTTGGAAGGCGTGCAATAATTCCCGGCGATAAGGTTCGCCAGCACGGAACGGCGCGAAGTTGCTGACCAGTGATTCATCATAACGTTCCAGTCCAGTGATTGTCAGCTTGCCAAAATAGAAGGGAGGTCCAGAATCAATCACGATTGAAAGCTTTGCGCTGGCAGCTATTGGGTTAACATCTGCCTGACTTTTTACAATATAGGCGGCAGCATAGTCTTCGTTGGTGACGTTATATAAGAGTGCAGCTTTGGCCTCTTCCCAATCTGATGAACGAAATGGTGCTCCTTCCTTGAGTGACCAGTCTGCACGTAGTTTCTCAATCCGCTTACGTTGCGCCTGTTGATCTTTTGCGAGGTCGCCGCGAAACTCGATATTTACTGCGCCAACCAACGTACGTGGCCCTGGTTCAACCTTTATTTCTATGGTTGGTATTTCATCTGCAGTTTGTGAATGTCGAATTAACGAAATAGTGGGGGAGAAATAACCTTTTGTCGCTAATAAAGCACTGATTTCCCGTTGTGCCCGACGTAAAAAAGTATCTTCAGCCGTCTCATCAGTGAGTGATTTGTCGGGAAATATAAAATATTTTTTCAGGAATTTCTTTATACTTTTAGGTGCTGTCAATGTAATGTCAGGGAGAGGATCCTTATCATTATCCTTGATCGATTGCGCGGCAACATGATAACTGTTTAATGTAAAGAAAATCAGCCATATCAGAAGTAGCCCTGAGATTTGTGTGGCGTAGTTGCGTATAGCGTATTGAGCGTCACGCATGGAAACACGGGCTTGTTTGGGTGATATAAGTGGACTAATAAGATTACTTGTTGCTTTGTAAGTTTTTAGAAGATGTCGGATTGGTATTTAATCGTCACGAAACATACTGACTTTTAGTCTGTTTTTAGTGGCATCAAAGTGCCTGCTCAGGGTTATATTCTTGGTATACACTCAGTCACAACTGATTTTCCACATCATGCATTATTGAAGCTTTATTCTACTACAAAAGGGAACTGTGCTTTGCACTCCAAACAACCAATAGATTGTCGCCAATGTCCGCGTTTGGCAGACTTTCTGGATAGCGTAAAAGTAAGTCATCCTGATTATCATGCACGTCCTGTAGCGGCTTTCGGTGATTTAAACCCTAGGTTGCTCATTATAGGTCTGGCCCCTGGCATGCATGGCGCCAACCGGACTGGCAGGCCTTTTACAGGTGATTTTGCAGGTATCTTGCTTTATCAAACCTTACATAAATTTGGTTTGGCCAGTCACAGTGAATCAATCTCGACAGATGATAACTTGTCACTTTCAGGTTGTCGTATTACCAATGCAGTCAAGTGTCTGCCACCCGAGAACAAGCCAGAAACAAAAGAGATTAAACAATGTAATCAATATCTTGAAAAAGAAATTAAAGAATTCAAATTAAATAAAGGTGTTGCGCTCATGGCACTGGGTACTGTCGCGCATCGCGCAGCATTAATGGCTTTGGGACTGAAGATTAAAGACTTTTCTTTCGGTCATGGTGCGGTGCATACCTTACCCAATGGTTTGATACTCTATGACAGCTACCATTGTAGTCGCTACAATACACAAACCAAGCGCCTGACCACAGAGATGTTTGAGCAAGTATTTAAAAAAATTTGTGCTGATTGGGTGCATTCTTAACTAAACACCAGGAGAACATCATGCCTTATGTCCATATTCGTACTGCGGGTACGCTTACTCGTGAGCAGAAAGCAAAAATTGCAGAAGAACTTACGGATTCGCTGGAGCGTATCGCACAAAAGCCAAAGTGTTATACCTATATAACGTTTGAAGAAATACCCCATGAGAATTGGGCGGTAGGCGGTGATCTGCTCGTTAAAAAGGAATAAGTGGTTTGCCACAAACTGTTTTTGACGCCAAGAATTTTTGTGCCAATCTGCCGTCTCAACCGGGTGTTTATCGCATGATAAACGCGGCCGGGGAAGTGATCTATGTTGGCAAAGCGGTAGATCTCAAAAAACGCGTGGCGTCTTATTTTCAGAAAACCAGTCTGGCACCGCGAACGCAATTGATGGTCTCGCATGTTGCGGGAATCGAAACCACTGTGACGCGTTCTGAGGCTGAGGCGTTACTGCTCGAAAATAACTTAATAAAAAGTTTAAAACCACGATATAACGTATTGTTTAGAGATGATAAGTCTTACCCATATGTTATCCTAAGTGGGAGTGATTTTCCGCGTCTTGGTTTTCATCGCGGAGCATTGGATAAGACACATCAATACTTTGGGCCTTTCCCAAATGCAGGTATCGTCAGAGAAAGTATTCAGTTATTACAGAAAGTATTTCGTATTCGTACTTGTGCAGACAGCGTGTTCAATTATCGCACACGACCGTGTTTACTGTATCAGATCAAACGCTGTAGTGCACCTTGTGTAAACTTAATTACCCAGCAGGCTTATAGTGAGGATGTAAAAAACACTGAATTATTCTTACAGGGTAAACAGACCAAGGTAGTGGAAAGCATTGCTGAGAAGATGCAACAGGCTGCAAGTTCTATGCAATACGAACAAGCAGCATTATTCCGTGATCAAATTCAGGCGCTGCGAAAAATCAGAGAAAAACAGTTTGTAGACAGTGGTAAAGCACTGGATGCAGACGTGGTTGCCTGTGCGGCGTTGGATGATGACAGTGGAAGAATCTGTGTCAATCTAGCGATGGTTCGGGGCGGGCGACACCTCGGAGACAAAAGTTTTTTTCCTAAAAATGCACGAGGTTACGATTCAGTCACCATCGTAGAAGCTTTTCTGGCGCAACACTACCTGAATCGTAGTGTTCCACACCTGATTATTGTTGGTGAAAACATCCAGCGTGAAGCGCTGCAAACCTTATTAACGGATCAATCGGGACATAAAATTATTATAAACTTAAATCCGGCTGGTGAACGGCGCGTATGGTTAAAGATGGCAACTGAAAATGCACAGCTTGCTCTCAAGCAAATGATCAATCGCCATGCGAGCCAGGAAGAACGCTTGCGGGCCCTGCAACAGGCATTGAATCATACGGCTCTGACGCGTATTGAATGCTTTGATATTAGCCACATGATGGGTGAGGCAACAGTTGCGTCATGTGTGGTTTATGACAACTTTTCTATGCGAAATAACGAATATCGACGTTATAACATCACTGGCATTACACCAGGAGATGACTATGCCGCCATCCGTGATGCGATTTCACGGCGTTACCAAAAAGTGGTTAAAGGCGAGGGCCGGTTACCCGATTTGATTTTGATTGATGGTGGGAAAGGGCAAGTCAGTGCTGCACAAGAAGCACTGATAGAGCTGGGACTCAACGATGCCAGCTTATTGGGTGTCGCTAAAGGTGAAGGGCGCAAAGCAGGCTTGGAACAATTGATTTTCCACACCCGGCAAAAGCCGTTACAATTACCCAGTGACCATGCGGGTTTACACTTGATTCAACAAATTCGTGATGAAGCACACCGTTTTGCCATTCAAGGACATCGTAACCGACGTGGTAAAGCACGCACCCGCTCTAGTTTGGAACACATTAGCGGTGTAGGGGCCAAACGTCGTCAAAGCTTGCTAGGCCGATTTGGTGGCTTAAAAGGTGTGTTAACCGCCAGTATTGAGGAATTACAACAAACTGAAGGAATCAGTTTTAAACTGGCTGAGAAGATCTACAAGGAACTGCATTGAGTTTTATTAATAATAGATGGGCCCATTGAAATTGCATTTAATTCAAACCAGAATCCGCAACAAATCTTATGCCTTATAATCTTCCCAATTTACTTACCTGGCTACGCATACTTGCCATTCCATTGTTCGTGGGTATTTTTTATTTACCTCCTGAATGGTTATCACCCATCAACCAGAATTTGATTGCAACCGTCATTTTTGCGGGTGCAGCCGTCACCGACTGGCTGGATGGTTATCTCGCTCGGGCGTTAAATCAAACCTCGGCATTTGGTGCATTCTTAGACCCCGTCGCAGATAAATTAATGGTCACCGCTGCGTTAATCCTATTGGTATACCTGGGTAGGCTCGATGCACCCATTGCTCTGATTATCATTGGTCGAGAGATCACGGTTTCAGCTTTGCGGGAATGGATGGCACAAATTGGCAAATCCAAAAGTGTCGCGGTTTCATTTTTAGGAAAAATAAAAACAGCTTCGCAGATGGTTGCGGTTCCGTTGCTGTTGTATCACGGAAATATCGGTGAAATCTTTAACGCACAAGTCGTGGGTACCTGGCTGATCTATTTGGCGGCCATCTTAACTTTATGGTCGATGGCATATTATTTAAAGGCGTCGATCCCACAAGCGTTGAAACACGAATAATAGGGTGTTGCCATCACAGGTTGACGGGAATTGTCGACTTGCAACGCATAAAAATCCGACACCACGCACCATCAAAGCGTTTATCAATCAACTGCGTTATCTAACCAGCCGTGACAGCAGTCAAGGCGGCAGTGGTCATGAAGCGCAACTGCTTGCGTTGGCAACCATATATTATTGTTATGAAAAGAATATTGAGGAGATTATGGGAATGATGGAAATATATTTTGCGGAAGAAAACCGTCCATCTCATTGCAAGTTTGAAGAACGATAGCCTGCTTTGGCAATGGCATT
>CAXBGL010000093.1:0-10833 GCA_963975255.1 uncultured Nitrosomonas sp.
TGAGGCAGCTTGACTCAAACTAAAAAGTCTTCGGAAAAGTCGGGCCGATTCAATTGCTGCTCCTCTAATACATATAAAACCTTTTGCGCGTTACAATTCAACTTATTTATTAACCATAATTACCGCTCGCTATGAGTAAACTTAATATAAAACACAACCTTTCTAGAAGTATGGAGAATAGTCTTAAGTATTGTTTTGGTGTTGTTAGCATAATAAGCTTTATAGCTTACGCTAACGTTGCAAGAGCCTTTCCAGAAGAATGTTCAGATATGACAGCACCTGCCGTTTTTATTGAATCTGCAAACCTAGTTTGCCTACAAAAAATAAAGGTAATTGATAGTTCGGGCACACAAATTGTCAAAGCAGCCCTGCAATGGTTAGGTTCGGCTAATCCAAGTAAATTTAGACTTATAAGCGTTGAATCGGATATCGCTGCTGAAAATAACAGCCCATATTTTTCAGTACAAACGGGGACATTAACCATGCCCATGGTAAATATTCCTAAGATTTTTGGTACTGAGCGTTATTCAGCTAACTTTATTTTGTCACAAGAAAATAATCTTTCTTTTTTTGAGCTTATTGCGTCATCCGTATACATTAATCCCGATTTTGTTCCCAATACAACGTGGAAACCCTATGGCATGCTGAATCCTGATGAACGGCGTGCGGTTGATTTACTCGGTCGTTCTATTCCTTATGCAAAAATAGCGGATGCTGTTTATGATTTTGACAATGTACTGGTTGACACTTGGGATTTAATCGAAGAAGAAAGCAAAAGTTCTGGCATGCAAGCAGCCGTCTATAGCGATCAAGATACGGGCGATTTGGTTTTAGCGTTTCGTGGAACAGAAACTTGTAGTTTTCCCTGTTCATTCAAGGAAACGGGGGTATTCCTACTCGACGCAGCCGCCGACACATTACTGACATTTGGCGAAGACAGCCCACAATTTAAACATGCTTTTAATTTTGCCGAAGAAGTAATTAGCCGTTACCCAGACCGTAAAATTATTGTTACAGGCCACTCGCTCGGTGGTGGATTAGCACAGGCAGTCGGTGCAGTATTTGGACTAGAAACCTTTGCTTTTAACTCAGCACCCGTACCAAAAGATTTTTTTAAAAAACGTCCAATTCAGTTAAGCAGTGAAGAACTCGATGATATCATTCATGTCATTGCAGATATTCATGATCCTGTTTCCAACACCGATGAAACGGGCAAGTTTTATCTGAATGCTTCGCACGCTTCACCGTTAATTCAATTTGATTTTGATGAAGAAGAAATAATACCTGATCGTTTAGCAAAATTAAAAGACCTCAGACTCGACAGACATGACATCACTAATTTAATCGATAAAGCATCATCTCTTCTGACAATTTATCATGATGGTTGGTAGCGTGGCTTCGTATCAGATCCAGCCGTAGCTGTTTAGCATTCGGGAGAAATTACTAACAGTGCTATTTAATTCGATCAAATGTAAATGTTCCGATGCTAGGAATCCCATTATTAACTAAAAGGGTAGTATTTTGATTCTTTGAATACTGGTTTTTTCTGGGTATCACTGTTCGGTGATGTGTAGTGAGGATTACTATCTGTACCCGCATCATAAGCAAATAACGGTACATCTAAGTGCTTTACCCATTGTCCGTATAAATTTGAGTATTAACTTCAGTGAGAAAAAGTGATTTACTTCCAGTTTCAGCCATGCTTTCGATACCATTTGTAGCGACCTCTCCCAATTGCCAAAAATTAACCAGCGCATTATGTGTTGCGCCAATTAATCCGGAAAAATGTGAAAAACCAGCAGGGTATTCATGGGGATGTGTTTGTTGACTCCAGGTACTGGTAAAAGTAACTTGATAAACAGCTGTGGGTGTTATGGGTAATGTTTCAACCTGATTGACCTGATATGTGCCGTCCAGATTTAATCGAATAGTCGCATTATAAAAATTATTATCAAAGAACAAATGTTCCAAGGTGATTTCATCTTTGTCTGTGATATTGGCTTGTACTTAAATCCAAGACTTGTCCAGTAGCTGTGGTGACAAAGCTAGATTATTCACCTACAACTTTGCCACGTAACGATTTTCTTCGACTCTGAATCGCTTTATTTTCCAAACGTTTTCTCTTAGAAGCCTTTGTTGGTTGAGTGGGTCTGCGCGTTTTTATATAGGCAGTGGCATTTTTGATAATTGCGTGAAGTCGATTGAGCGCATCTTCCTTGTTCTTGGCTTGGCTAGAATGTCGCTGAGCCTTGATAATAACGATGCTGTCTTTAGAGATTCTACTGTCCTTTAATTTCAATAGCTTGTTTTTGTATGTATCGGGAAGCGATGAAGCCTTTATATCGAATCGTAAATGAACAGCAGTCGACAGTTTATTGACATTTTGTCCACCTGAACCCTGTGACCGTACCGCCTGCATTTCAATCTCAGCCGAGGGTATTGTTATTTGGTCTGATATTTTTAACATGATTAATTGCTGTGTTTTCGTTTATTTTAACTTGCGATTCCCCGTGGTCTTGCCACGGGGAGCATTATAGTTTGTGTTTTTGAAGTCAGCGTAGCGCGCCGTTTTTGGTTTTTTGCGCCGTAATACCCCGCGGTCTTGCCGCGGGGATAGGTGCAGGGCGCGCGGAGCAAATTTATTTTCTATGGATTCTGTACTCTGCCCATGTTTTCTGCAATCCAATTTTCCTTATCGGGCGACGACGACTTTGAGAGCAGTGGTAATTGCTTTAGCTTATGCAAGCGCAGTAGGGTGGGTAAAGCTGTGTATTCACAGCAACTCAACGCTCTGATTTGACCACAACACTATTGCGTTGCTAGGGCTGTGATATTGCTATGTAGTTATATTTTACGCTGCCAATAATCTTGTTTTTTAGCGTGCTATTGCGTTACAAAACAGTTATCATTATTAATGATATAAGGGAGAATAAAATGAAAACTTTGAAAAAATTCGTGTTTATGGTTGGTTTATTGGTGAGTTGTCATGTGGTATGGGCCGATAGAATCGGTGGGTCACCACGTGCAGATTTTAGTTCGAATGAGTTGTCAGTACCTTGCGTACAGATTAAAAATTTTGATGATGCGGCTTTGAATGATCAATTTTTCGATATCATTCTTGAAAGAAGAGGGAAGTCTTTCAATTATGAATTAACGTTTGCTGAGTCAGAAGATCAAGCGCATTGTCAGAGAGTTGCTGATTTTGCCACTTTTGAAGATGATGATTTTGAGGATGATGATTCTAATACTGGGACGGACACCACTAAAATTTTGGTAAGCTGTGAAAAACGCCCTGGCCGTTCAAAAATCTCGGTTGATGGTAAAAACCTAGCGGCTGGTGATTATTCATCAACCGTTACATCGGGAACCGAGTCAATCTCCAGCTTAGTTAAATCAACCGTCGGTGATGAAGTTGAATTCGATTATGATAGTTCGGCTGGTGATATTGCAGAAGGTGCGACAGTAATCAGCGCCGATTTTATTCAAAATGGGACTGTGGATGCGGAAATTATTGATAGTGGCAGCAATGTTGTTGTATCCGTAAAAAACGTAGTCTGTTCAATCAGGAATTGAATTGTTGAGAGGCCTGCCGCAACGGGTAGGTGTGCAAGTAGCAAAAGAAAATCTGGAAAGTACTGTTGGAAGGATTTTCTAGATTTACGAATGCTTATTTGCGTGCATCCGGCCTGAGTGCCGATGCAACACCACTGCCGATATACCCTGAATGTTTACGCGTATGGTTTTCGGGCAGATTGTTTCTGATCGCGGTGATAGTATCGGCAATTTCCCATTCGTGGGTCTCAACTGCGCCATCAGAGTAAACAAACATAGTAATTAGGTTTGGGTTCAGCGAAAGTAATGTCAGTTCTGTTATAGCACCGTCAAATGAGCGCAGTGTAACATTTGCGTCATTAATGCCTACAGAGATTACAGAGCCAGTATCATCAACTACAACCTCGCATGTGCCTGCTACGCAGAATATGATTTCTTGAGTGAAGGCACCATTGTTAAGATGCATGGTTCCTTCGACCGCAAATTCATCAACAAAACTATCCTCAATGCTGCCGTTGTCCCAGGTAATGGTTACGCGTTTTAATGTGTAGTCTATCGCATAAGTAGGAGTAATCCAGAGCATGGATACTGTTGCAAAAATTGACGCAATAAATAATATTTTCATTCGGTTTCCTTTATCCTGAATTTCTTAGTTGACTGCTTTGTAACCGATGAAAAACCAAATGCTCATTAGCGTGAATAACTTCGAAAGTATGCTCATTAGACACGTTAAAATGAGGAAGGTTTAGCATAATTGCGATACGTATTAAGTAATCCCCTTATTTATTTCATTATAAATCTGTTTCGCAAAATTAATTATCCGCGCATGGACGTAAAATTCAGCGTTAAGCTGATAGCATGGGAACCTGATTTCCAGTCTTCGCCTGATTTTGTTGCCCTACAAGTATGCTTCTAGCTTATTGGGTTAGGAGTTATTCTTAATTTATCTTTTTCACAGCAGATTTTAATAATCCCAGTCATGTTGCGCGTGCATCGCGGTACAATGTATGCAGCCAGTGCAATATTTCTTATCAAATCGATATCTGACCGAGATTAGAGAGAAGGGGATCTATATCATGACACGCATTCACGACCAAGTTCTGCCCAAGGGGACACAAATTGGTGTTCACGAGATTAAAGATGTCTTGAGAATGAATTCGTTCAGCATCACCTATCGCGCATGGAATCATCATCTGAAGGGATGGGTAGAACTGCATGAGTACTTTCCTCACGAATTCGCCACTCGGGGAGACAATGATCTAAGTGTCGAACCCAAGTCTTCAAGTGATAAGGAAAATTTTGATTATGGATTAAGGGTATTTTTAGATCAGGCTGAGATTCTCACGCAAATCGATCATCCTAATATTGCCAATGCTGAGAATGCGCTGCAATTCAATGGCACGGTCTATCTAATTCTGGATTATCAGGAAGGGGTGCCACTTGCTGAGCTCGAACATTCCTCGATTTCATTTGGCGAAACCGAATTAAAATTTATTTTGATATCGATTCTGAATGCCCTCGAGAAAATGCACGAAAACAAGATAGTGCATGGTGGTATCCAGCCGAGAACGATTTTGTTGGGTAAGGATGGTGAACCGGTACTGACCGATTTTTCCGCTGCACGATTAGCATTTGCTACGCGTTGCGGTAAGCTTGGCAGCGAATTAGCTGCTGGTTATGCGCCAGCGGAGCAATATGAGCAGGCTAATGTCCCTGGATTGACAACCGATTTTTATGCTTTAGGCGCAACCATGTACCACTGTATTACTCATCGCCAACCGGTTGTCGCTCGAGATCGAGTGATTGCTTTAAGTAAAGGAGGACCTGATCCAATTGGTTTGCTTTCAAATTCTAAGGACACCATATTTAGCGCAGATTTGTTGAAAATCATAGATTGGATGCTGTGTCCAGCACAAATTGATCGGCCTCAATCTGTGTCTGAAATTCTAGAAGCTCTGAAATCTGTGAGTGCCAGTGATGAATCAGAGTCGACTACATCGGAAGCTACGGACACAACTGAGAGTAACCCGGTTGCCAAGCTTCAATTATGGATTGGTGTTTTGGTTGGCTTGGCTGTTTTAAGTGCCGGTGGATTATGGTTCTTGCTGCCCGATGAGAAAGATTCAGAATTGTCGGATAGTCAGCCAAATATAGCGACTGTGCCATCTTTACCCCAACAAAATAATGATCAAGTTACAGTCGAGTCTGAAAAAAATGAAAAGGAGCCAATTGCTCTAGCAGTTATTGAATCAGATCAAGAATCCGATCTTGACAAAGCATCCGAACATCACGAAATTGAGGTGATACCGTTAACGGAGATAGATACTAAAAAACCACCGTTAACAATAGCTGAAAAGGATTCAATCGAGCGGCACTTGGTTGCGGCTGAGAAAGCCATTGAAGCGCTACATTTTACTACCCCATTGGGAAACAATGCTTATGAGCATTACCAGACGATTCTTAGAATAGAGTCAGGCAATACAGCAGCGCTCGTTGGGTTGGAGAGAATCGTCGATTGGTATGTGGTACTTATCGAAAAGGCGCGTGCAGAAGCTCAGATAAAGATAGCGCAAGTTTATTTGAGAAGGGCAGAAGCTGTCTTGCCAGATTCACCTAAGCTGCATCGTATTCGGGAAAAATTTACTGAAGAATAAATGGGTTGCTTATGGTGAACTTACCTCAGGTTTCAGTAAAACCGAGAATTACGAGACCAGTTAGTACGATTCTTCAAGGAAGGTGAACTGCGAGGAGTCAAGTAATGATCTTTGTCCATAGGCACCTTAAAGAACTGGATATATGATGATAAGCAAGGTAACCGCGCTACAATGGTTTTTAACAGAAACCACTGAACGAACTTGAACTGTAGTTATCCAAAGTCAAACATGATTTAGTCAAAGCCGCGATGATTTTTTGACCACTCGGGATCTATTAAATCTAGATTATAAAAATGGTAAATGGACGGTGATATGTATAAGTTATTTGGTTTGGTATGTGCATTACTGATTGGGTATTTAGACCCAGTGTGGGCTCAAGACCCTATAGTGTACGCACGCTGTGCACGTACAACAGCCACATTTGAGCTATTAGGTGATGTAACGATAAACGGAACAAAGCAAAACCTTGCACGCACGATGACAGGGCTGGATATCTACGACATACTCCCCGATGTCACCAATTTTTTTGATAGGTTTATAGCCCCTTGTGATCTGGTGTTGAGGCAGCCAAACGGGGATGAAATAGTGATATACGATTGCTCGTCAACCTCTACAGACGCAAGCTCATGCGCCGCGCTAGATCCTGCTGTTTCATTCGATGGTAAAAAGATTGCTTTCTCAGTGTTTCGTGGACCACTTCAAGCATTGACTGAAAGAGTGCACTCTCAAGTACTTCATCCAAAGGCTGACAATTCAATTCTAGGGACAATTAAATTGCCTAGTAAAAGATTGTTGACAGATGGTGCGCATATACACATTTATGATATAGCTTCAGGACAAGTCAATGCCTTTCCTTATGTGGATGGTGTTATAGACGGGGGTCCGACCTTTATATCTAATACACGTCTTGCATTTACTTCAAATAGAGACGGACACACAGCCACACTTATCCCACGCGGTAATAGCTCTCGTGTTGGTTCACGTATCTGGAATGTTGACATAGACGGGAATAACCCTGATTTAGCAAGCCACCACTCTCTATCAAGAGAAGAGCATCCTTTTATGTTAAAAGATGGAAGACTTGCTTATTCTAGTTGGCAGATATTTGGAACGAAGCCTTTTAAATATAGTAATGGCTCTGTAGGAGGGGTAGACACTTTAGATAACTTATTCCATATTTATACCCAAGCACCAGATGGAGCAGGTAATTTTGCCTTTTTTGGACAACATAGTGGGGACCATAGGAAGAGTTACTTCGGAGCCTTCCATGACGCGGCACATTTTATTACTCAGACAAGTGACGAGAGAGTGTGGTTTGCTGATTATTATAGGGCAAACAATAAAGGACTTGGCCTAGTCATTGGTGTTATGCCTGAACCTTTTGGTCAGGAGGGGATACACCCTAACGAAGCTACTACAATAGCGGATATATATGTACCCCGTGATGTGATTAATTTTGCGGCATGGTCTACTAATTCAGATCAAGCAAGTAGGGTAGACGTAGAAGCTAATATAACACACCCAAGTTACACAGATATATTGCCGTGGGTAGGTAAGGTAGGGTACCCGGCAGCACTTAATAATAACGGGTTAATGGTTTCGTGGGGAAAGGGTGCGTGTAGCATTGGCGCAAGTGGTTATGTGTTTAGCGCTCTGGGGAGAGTGGCACCTCCAAAAGTAAGCGGGGCAGGGCAAGGCGTAGCCATGAATATGATGACATCGCTTGGTCTTGACACACCTGGCTGTGACGTAGGTATTTATCGTGCAACGCAGATTCCTTCACAATCTCCTAAAGACTTGGAAATGATTGTTGATTCACCTGACTGGCATGAGATTATGGCACGTGCAGTCGTGCCTTATTCTGCGATACATGGCGTAGACGCACCGGAAGTAATAGAGCGAGCTGATAAACTTGTATCACACCCAGAATTGCCAACAGGAACGCCATTTGGATTATTGGGCGCGGCATCTATTATTGATCGTGAAACGCATCCACGTGATGGTATTCAGTTTAGAGGGCTACATCAATTTAATCTCCAAGGAACCGATACCATCAACTATGAGGATAAGGATCTTTGTGGTATACGTATGCTTGGTGTAATGCCAAATAGGAATCGTAACACTTATCGAGATATTGCCAATCTAACGGGTGAACGTGTTGCGATATTAGGCGAGATACCCGTCAAGAATAAGGACACACAGGGTAACGATATCATAGACCCCAGCGGGAATCCTGATACCAGTTTTTTATTAAGTATGCCAGCGAATGTGCCTTATTTGATGCAGGGGATTGATTGTGAAGGCCGTACACTAAATACCGATCAGACTTGGCAGCATTTACGACCAGGTGAAATGAAGACATGTGGTGGTTGTCATGTACATTCGAAAGAATCCCGGATTAAGTTTGAACAATCATTTGCTGCAACCAATAACTACAAAATACCCAAACTAGGTCGTGGTTCAGTACCACTGATTGATGGATCGGAAGTCGAAGGTTATGGAATGCAAATAGAGTTTACTAAAGACATTAAGCCAATCTTTGACCAGCATTGTATATCTTGTCATGCAGGCACGAATGCTGCTGGTATTGATTTAAGTAAAACTCAGAGTAATAACAACGTAGTTGGAGAAACTTGGTGGTGTTTGGTTTTTGATGTCCATCAAGCTTGTTTAGATTCTGAGAATAGATTTGATACAGGTAGGGGGCGTAACAACATAAGCTTCGATAGACCTCAAGCAAGTAAGTATATAAGAGCTCTCAATTCTTTAGGTAGCTTGTTGTATTGGAAGGCAGCAAATAAGCGCACAGACCGTAACACAGACAGCCAATTTTCAGATGATATTGACTTCGGTGCAGATCATCCGACAAACATAACCAAAAAGCAATTGGGACTGCTTTCACGCTGGATTGATCTTGGTTCTCCAGGGGGGGCAAAGGAACTGCTCGATACGCAGAAACCAACCCTGCATTTGGCAGCAAATGTTCAGAATAATGCAATAACTGAGTTGCGAATTGGAACGGTTGATTTGGGAAGCGGGATTAATCCAGCAAGTTTATCTGCGAAGGTAAACAATAGGCGTTTACCTGTTGGTGAAGCAGCGTTACATGGAATTACCACAGTGGTGCTTGTCAAGCCTATCACTGATCCGAATGTCAAGATTGAAGTCAGGGCAAAGGACAAACAGGGCAACGAGACAGTAGTTATACGTACTGCTCGGTGGTTTCTGGGTGCGGTGATATGATCTGCTTTGAGCAGTTAATAAAAGCTCTAGTTTGGCACATCGGTGCCGATTAGAGTAGGAGTCCGTCTCATTGGTCTAGCTTTTTCTTTTCTTGTCCTGTCCTGTGTGTTGGGTCAACTATTCATGTTGTTTGGTTAAAATATTAGCGGACTATCGCTAATGATAAGATGATGTCTGTAATAAGACTGAAAGGTACTTGACATGGAAAATTATGAGGCGTTATTAGCTACCTTAGCACTGGCTATGGGGACATCATGGGCGAGTGGTATCAATTTATATGCGGCATTACTGGTTCTGGGTGTAGGTGGTTTAACCGGTAATATTGATTTGCCAGCAGAGTTAGATGTTTTAGCAGACCCAATGGTTATTGGTGCGGCAGGGATCATGTATTTCATTGAATTTTTTGTTGATAAAACGCCTGGTGTCGATACGGGTTGGGATACCCTGCATACTTTTATTCGTATACCTGCAGGTGCCATGCTAGCAGCCGGTACAGTGGGGGATGTTACACCTGCTTTGGAGATTGCAGCAGGTATTCTTGGTGGTAGTATTGCTGCAACGAGTCATGCAACTAAGTCTGGTGTACGCCTTTTAATTAATACATCACCAGAGCCGCTAACCAACTGGATTGCCTCAATTTCTGAAGATATTCTAGTCATTGCAGGACTTTGGGCTGCGCTGAATTATCCTGTGATTTTTCTGATTTTATTTGCTGTCTTTATCTGTGTTGCTATTTGGTTGCTGCCAAGAATGTGGCGCTTAATTAAAGTGGTTTTGCAGAAAATTGGTAGATTTCTGGGCATGATAACCTCTAAACCAGACACAGTGGGTGGTTTTGAAAAATCAGAAGTAGGAATCCAAGAACAAAGTAGCTTGTCTGCGTTAGAGCGTTTACAACAGCTACGTACAAATGGTGCATTGACTGAAGAGGAATTTCTGGATCAAAAGCACCAGATCTTAAGCAAAAATATTAAATAATTTTTTACTTTAACTAGCGATTTGGACAATAAATATCATTCTTATCTGAGATCGAACGCATTAAAAGACGGCTGGTCATAAATAGCAATCCAACGATCATGCTTGAAAATCAAGCCATTGATTTTATCTAATTCCTGATGTTCATATTTTCTCGTTAGATAAAACCATTCTTAACTAAATCAGAATTTAGAAACAAAAAGAATATAAGTGAAACAATAGATAAACATAAGATAATATCTAAACGTAAAGTGTACTAGCTCAGACGGCCTGTTGAAAATGCTGGTTTTATGCCGAGACTACTCCATGTAGAAAAAATTCTGGGGTGCGTCTTGAAGTGGCCCCTTTAACTAGACTGAGCTGGGTCCGCTTTAGTGGACGGATAAGTCACTAGCATTATGCAGCGATT